>CAJAXK010000058.1 GCA_903946925.1 uncultured Bacteroidales bacterium
ACAAATTATTGGCACACCAATCCAAAAGCTTGTGGGCCTTGATATGAAACAACTGCCCGATAAAAAACTGGTTTCTGAAATTAATAAAACAATTGACGGAGGCACAGGTTTTTACGAGGATGTTTATCAGTCCTTTACTTCCAATAAAACCACACCAATAATTGCATTTTTTGCACCTATGAATATTGGCAACGGCATATTACATGGTGGGGTTGGAATAATTAAAGACATTACCGAACGCGTTCAAGCCGAGGAAGACCTTATAGAAAGGAAAGAAAAATACAGGGGGCTAAGCGAAGCGGCTTTCGAGTCTATTTTCTTTTCAGAAAAAGGTATTTGTATCGAACAGAACCAAACGGCGCAAAACACTTTTGGCTACACCAACGAAGAAGCAATAGGACGGTATGGAACCGAATGGATTGTGCCCGAAGACAGGGAAATGGTAATGAACAAAATGCTGACAGGCGACGAAAACCCATACAAATCAACAGCATTGCGAAAGGATGGCACAACTTTCCCTTGTATGCTCAGGAGCAAAATGATGCACTACAAAGGAAGGGATGTAAGGGTTACTTCGCTTACCGATATTACCGACCTAAAACAAGCCGAAACATTAGCTTCCGAAAAGGAACACCTAATTAATAGTATTGCCGAAAACAGCCCGAACCTGATTTACATTTACCATGTTGAAAAAGGCCAGAACATTTATACCAACAGGAGCATAAGCAAACTGCTTGGTTACAATGAGGATGAAATTAACGACAACGATCCCGATTTTTTCAAAAAATTGATGCATCCCGACGATATACGGCAATTTGATGTTTTTTATAAAGATGTAAATACATGGCCAAAAAATAAAGTTTTCGACTTCGAATACCGTATTTTGTCCAAATCGGGCGAATGGGTTTGGTTTAAGGGCAGGGAAAAGGAATTTGAAAGGGTAAACGGACAGATGGTGAGCCTTATTGGCACTGTAGAGGATGTTACCACAAAAAAGAAAGCGGAAGTTGCACTGAAAGAAAGCGAGGCAAAATACCGCGCCCTGGTCGAAAACGGGTTTGAAGGCATACTCATAATTGATTTTGAGGGCAATGTTCTGTTTGCAAACCCGGCATTGTTGCAGATATTCAAATATGCTGATTTTGAACAAGTTAAAGGAAAAAGTGTTTTCTTGTTCCTGGCTCCCGAATCCATACCGGTTGCTATCGAAGATTTAACAAAAGTAATTCAAGGCATGCCCATGGAAGTAGCCCAATACAAAGGGGTTACAGCAAACGGCACCAAGATAATTATCGAAAGCCTTGGCAAACTTATTGATTTTGAAGGCTCTCAAGCCGATATTATTTCGGTACGCGATATTACCACAAAAAAAGCAATTGAAACTGCCTTGCTCGAAAGTGAAGAAAAGTACCGTTTGATAGCCGAAAATACCTTCGATGGCATTATTGTTTTCGACGCCCAAAACCATATCCAATATACTTCGCCGTCCTATCGTAAACTGTTTGGTTACAGCGAATCGGAAGAATTTGGACGTGATCCCGATTCGATTTACTCGATAATACATCCTGACGAAAGGGATGCTTTATTTGCCGAAATATATAAAGCAATCGGAGATAAAAAACATGCTTTAACTTATTCGTACAGGGCGTTGAACAAGCAAGGCCAATATGTATGGCGCGAGGATAATGCTAAATTCCGCTACGATGGGGCTGGGAACTATTTAGGTTGCAATGTGGTATGCCGAGATATTGCTGAGCGCAAAAAAGCCGAATCGCTTTTGCGCGAAAGCGAAGAAAAGTACCGTTTAATTGCCGAAAACACGCAGGATACCATAACCGTGCTCGATATGGATCTTACCATTACATATATAAGCCCTTCCATCAAAAAACTCACTAATTTATCGGAGGATGAAGTGGTTTTTCAGAAAATAGATAAAATACTCACCCCCGAATCGCTCAACAAAGTAATAACCTTGTTTCATGAAATCCTGCCGGCTGAAATGGATGGGACTGCCCTGCAGCAAAGCTATCCTCCAATCGAACTCCAGGAATTTCATCAAGATGGTTCGGAATTATGGCTGGAGCTTTCGTTTGCGTTTACAAAAAATGCAGAAAACAAACCCACCGGCATTGTTACAGTGGCTCGCGATATTACAACACGAAAAAATATTGAACAGGAACTTATTGCAGCCAAAGAAAAAGCCCAGGAAAGCGATCGCTTGAAAACCGCCTTCCTGAACGGGGTGAGCCACGAAATACGAACTCCCTTGAATGGGATTTTAGGTTTTGCATCGCTGCTTAAAGAAGCCGATTTGACCGGTGATTTGAAAAATGAGTTTATCCTTTCCATTGAAAAAAGCGGGGACCGGATGTTGGAAACCATTACCAATATTATCGACACGGCACTAATCCATACCGGGCAAATGGCCATCGCGAAAAGCGAAGTAAATATAAACAAGCTTATGAAACAGATGCTGGGCCGCTTTGAGCATGAAGCAAAGGAAAAAGGCTTGAGCCTTACAGGCAACTTCATGGCCGATCCGGAGGAATTACTGGTAATTACGGATGATGCCAAACTTAATTTTATATTGAACCATTTGATAAACAACGCTGTAAAGTTTACCGACTCGGGTCATATTGAATTTGGCTATACGCTAAAAAAGCCACAAGGGGATAAAACTACTGAATCGGTATTTTTAGAATTTTTCATAAAAGATACTGGGATAGGCATAGCACCCGAAAGGCAAGCAGCTATTTTTGCACCTTTCGAACATGCCGACATCGAAAACATAAGGGCCTTCCAAGGCGTTGGTTTGGGCTTGTCGGTTTCCAAGTCATTTATCGAAATGCTGGGAGGCAAAATATGGTTGAAAAGCAAAGTAGGCATTGGCTCCGAATTTTATTTTACACTGCCAGCCTAAATTTTTAAAATTAATGGATTTTGAAAACTTCGCATGATCTTCAACAAATCAACTCGCCCAACCAGGACTACTAACCACCTAAACAGCAGCTTACAAAAAAAATGAAAAATAAAGACCTGACAAAAAACATCAATTTTTCCGACATCCTTGACCTGAACGAAATACAGAATATTCAGGATTTGTTTTCGGATGCAACCGGTGTTGCTTCAATAATTACAACACCCGATGGTGTTCCTATTACCAAACCAAGCAATTTCTGCCGCTTGTGCAACGATATTATCCGCAAAACAGAAATCGGGCTTTCTAACTGTTTCAGGTCAGATGCCAGTTTAGGCTCCCTGAACCCACAAGGGGCGATAGTGCAGCCTTGTCTTAGCGGCGGGTTATGGGATGCAGGTGCAAGTATAAGCGTTGAAGGAGTACATATTGCAAATTGGCTGGTAGGCCAGGTACGCAACGAACAAATTGACGAGCAGCGCATGATGCTATATGCCGATGAAATTGGCGTTGAAAGGGAAGTTTTTATGCAAGCCCTTCTCGAAGTCCCGGTAATGTCAATCGAAAGGTTTAATAAAGTGGCTAAAATGCTGTTTGCTTTTGCAAACCAGCTTTCGGAAAAAGCATACAACAATTTGCAGTTGCAGTTGCGTAACCAAGAGTTGGAAAAAGCCACAAAAGCACTTCGCGAAAGCAACGACCTGCTCTCCTTGTTTATTCAACATTCGCCCATTTATGCTTTTATTAAGGAAGTAAGCCCTAACGAAAGCCGTGTGTTGGTGGCAAGCGATATTTTTGCCGAAATGATAGGTTTGACTGGCGCTGCCATGAAAGGCAAAAACATGTACGAGTTGTTCCCATCCGAATTTGCCGAAAAAATAACCGCCGACGACTGGAATGTTGTTTCCAATGGAGTATCGCTGAATGTGGAAGAAGAATTGAATGGACGCAATTACATTACCCTCAAATTCCCGATTGAAAGAAACGGAAAAAAGTTCCTGGCCGGTTATACCATCGATGTTACTGAGCGCACCCAAGCCGAGAAGGCATTGCTTCAAAGTCGTGAAATGTACCGCGATTTGATCGAACTTGCCGTGGATGGCGTTTTGGTAGGCTCTAACGAAGGGTTTATTATTGATGCAAATTCATGTATTTGCGCACTTTCAGGAAGAAGCCGTGAGGAATTATTGGGCAAACATATAAACCGGTCGATTTTTAAACCGGAAAGCCTCACTAAGACCCCAATGCAGTTCGATAAGCTTAAAAATGGCGAAACTGTTGTTAGCGAGCGTATTATACAGCAACCTGATGGCTCCGAAATCGAAATTGAAATGCGTACCAAAATGATGCCCAACGGAACGTACCAATCCATCTTCAGGGATATAACCCAGCGCAAGCAGGAAGAAGCAATGCTGCAGCAAAAGAACAATGAATTGTATAAGCTAAACCTTGAAAAAGATAAATTTTTCTCCATAATTGCCCACGACTTGCGAAGTCCTTTCAATATTTTCCTGGGAAACACACATATTTTGGTAAATGCAATTCACCAATTAAAATTAGGTGAAATTCAGGAAATTGCAGTAGGTATCAGGGATTCAGCACTTAAACTGCACGATTTACTTGATAACCTGCTCGAATGGTCGCGTTTGCAAAGTGGAATGATAAAGTGCAAACCTGCTGCTTACCCTATAAAAGACGAATTTGAGCGCAATTTGGCTCCTATCTTGGAAACCGCATTTAATAAGGAAATAAAAATCATAACAAATATCCATACCAATCTAACTGCACTTGCCGACTTTAACATGTTAGGCTCAACCATCCGCAACCTGGTTTCCAATGCAATTAAATTTACAAAAAGAGGCGGTTTTGTACAAATTAACGCCAAACCAATACAAAACAACCAGATAGAAATTTCTGTAAAGGACTCCGGGATTGGCATGAACGAACCCATGCTTGGAAAACTTTTCCGCATTGATGGGAAAATAAACCGCAAAGGCACCGAAGGCGAACCCAGTACAGGCTTAGGCCTTATTATCTGTAAAGAATTTACCGAAGCCCAAGGCGGAAAACTTTGGGTTGAAAGCGAAGAAGGAAAAGGCTCTGCCTTTTATTTCACGCTTCCTCTTTACGTTGAAAATGATTTAGTGGGTTGATGGCCCCAAAATGGTTTACTAAAGCACAAATTGATTATGGAAAATATAAACGAAATAAACGGATTCAAATTTGCCGATATATTCGACATAAAGGAATTACAACGCGTTCAGGATTTGTTCTCGGATGCTACTGGGGTTGCATCCTTAATAACCCATCCTGATGGCACACCCATTACCGAGCCAAGCAATTTTACGCGTTTGTGCAACAACATCATACGCAAAACCGAAAAAGGATGCAGGAATTGTTATAAATCCGATGCTATTATTGGAGGGTTTAATACTGCAGGTGCTGTTGTGCAGCCTTGTCTCAGTGGTGGGTTGTGGGATGCGGGCGCCAGTATAACAGTTGGGGGAAAACACATTGCCAATTGGTTGATCGGGCAAGTGCGTAGCGGCGACCTGAACGAGCCACGCTGGCTGAAATATGCCGACGAAATTGGTGCCGACCGTACCGATTTTATGCTTGCCTTGGCAGAAGTGCCCGCAATGCCAATAGAAAGGTTTATGAAATTGGCGGATATGCTCTTTGTTTTTGCCAACCAGCTTTCGGAAAAAGCATATCAAAACATCCTTCTGAAAAATGAAATACGCGAACGCGAAAATGCCACATCTCAACTCCTGCAAACCAAAGAGAAACTTTCCATTACACTTCAATCCATTGGCGATGGTGTAATCACAACCGACAATAAAGGCTTGGTAGTCAATATGAATGCCATAGCCGAGGAACTTTGCGGTTGCAAACTCCCCGAAGCTTTTGGAAAACCCTCGTCCGAAGTGTTTTGTATTGTTAATCCTGAAACGCGGGAGGCCATTCCTGATCCGGTAGTAAAAGTTCTTGAAAGTGGGGAAATTACTTCGCTTGCAAGCTATGCAACGCTTATTTCGAAAAACGGTAAACAATTTATGGTTGCCGATAGTGCTGCCCCAATTAAAGACCATAATGATGCTATAATAGGAGTAGTTCTGGTTTTTTCCGATGTTACCGAAAAACACGAAGTTCAGGAAAAGATCAGGAAAAGCGAAGAGAAATTCCAGTCTCTGTATTATAATATGGCCGAAGGTGCTGCCCTTCACGAGCTTACTTATGATGCCCAGGGTGTCCCTACCGATTATATTATCATTGAAACCAATCCCGCTTTCGGTTTGTTACTAGGTATTGACCGCGGATCCGTCATCGGTAAAACCAGTAAGGAAGCCTATAAAGTTGAAAATCCGCCATTTTTCGAAACCTATTTGCAGGTTACACTAACAGGGGAGGCGAAAGTATTTGAAACCTATTTCGCACCTCTCGACAGGTACTTTTCTATTTCGGTTTACAGCCCTTATGCAGGCAGTTTTGCTACCATTTTCAGTGATATTACGCAACGCAAGCTCGCCGAAAAAACTTTGTTAAACAGGGAAGCAAAATACCGCAAGGATTTCAGCCTACTCAATTCACTTATCGAAAGTCCTGTTGATATTATTGTATTTGCCTTGGATTTGGATTATTGCTACACCGCATTTACAAAATTCCATCAAGCAACCATTAAAAACCTTTGGGGCGTTGATATCAAAACCGGGATGAACATGCTTGATTTCATTTCGGACCCGGAAGATAAAAAGAAAGCGAAAGCTAATTTCGACCGTGCCTTGAAAGGTGAATATTTTACCCTGCACGAAGAGTATGGCGATAAGTTGTTGCAGCGTAACTGGTACGACAATTATTACAGTGCGATTAAAGATGCAGATGGAAACATCATAGGATTATCGGTATTTGTGATAGATGTTACTCCACGGAGACTCGCCGAGGAAGAATTGAGGTTGAGTAAAACTGCACTTGCGTCACTGATGGGAAATCTTCAGGGAATGGTTTATTCCTGTTTGAACAACAAGGATTGGAGCATGCATTTCGTCAGCGAAGGTTCACTGGAACTAACCGGTTACTTAAATGAAGAATTTACCACGCAAAAAACAATCCTCTTCAACAATATTATTTTCCCTGACGACCGCGCCTACGTTTGGCAAGCAATTCAGGACGCAATTCAGGAAAAAGCCCATTACGAACTCCAATATCGGATTGTTGCAAAAGATGGAAGCATAAAACATGTCTGGGAACGGGGATTGGGGATTTTTAATACCGATGGTTCATTAAACCATCTCGAAGGTTTTATTTCCGATATTACCAGGCAAAAACAATCGGAGGAAGCCCTGCAACAAGCAGAATACAAATACCGCTACCTCCTCGAAAAATCAGGCATAGGGATTGGTTTATATAGTTTAGAAGGTGAAATACTCCTTTTCAATTCCAAAGCTTTGCAAAATTTGGGCGGGAATGCCGATGATTTTGTTGGCAAAAACATTTATGAGGTTTTCGGGCAACAAACAGCGACCAATTTCTTTTCGCGGTTAAAGGATTTAAACGAGGCCAAAGAAAGTGTTGAATATGAAGATCTGGTGCATCTTGAAACAGGCAGCTTTTGGTTTTTATCAAATTACACCTTAATTAAGGGTATCGACGGAAAAACTACTGGTGTACAGGTGATTTCACACGATATTTCAGAACGCAAAAAAGCTGAACAGGAAATACAGAAACTCGGTAAGCACTATCAGGCACTTATCGAGAAAGCACCTGATGGCATAGTTCAGTTAGATGCTTTGGGGAACTACAAATATGCAAGCCCATCGGCACGCAAAATTTTTGGGTACAGCCTCGATCAAGATTTGGCCGAAATCCGCCGAAACGATAAAATGCACCCCGATGACAGGGATTTGGTAATTTCCGAAATGGCTAAAATCATCCATGACCCTTCATACGCCCCAACACTTCAATATCGTTTTTCTACAATTAATGGCGACTGGAGATGGGTTGAAAGTACCTTTAGCAACCTTTTGTCGGACCCGAATATTGGATCCATCGTTATTAATTTCCGCGATATTACCGACCGTAAGGTTATTGAACAAAAACTTGCCAACAATCAATCCGAATTAAAAGCCCTTTACGATAACTCCCCAGTAATGATGTGCGTTGTGGACCAAAAAAGGCAGATACTCTTTGCAAACCACGCATTTACCGAACTCACAGGCACCAATGAAGATTTGCTAAAAGGGGGACATGCCTGTGGTGTATTTGGATGCATAAATGCCGATACTGAGATGGGTTGTGGATTTGGCAATAAATGCCTCGAATGCACACTTAGGCAAGCAATGGAGGACACGCTAAAAAATGGTGTAGGGCACAAAAACATCGAGTACCAAACAACCTTGCGTCAAAATGGGGAAACCCGGAATGTATCCCTTCTTGGTTCTACGGCACTTATACTTACCACCGAAAAAAAACAACTTTTATTATGCCTTCACGATATTACCGAAAGGAAAAGGGTAGAAGCCGAATTACTGGAAAGTGAAGAAAAATACAAGAACCTATTTGAGGCAAATTCCGATGCCCTTGTAATTTTCCGCATTGATGAAAAGGGGAACCCTTCAACATTTATTGAGACAAACGAAAGCGCTTCACAGCTTTTGGGATATACAAAAGATGAGTTTTTACATTTTACAACCAATGATATAGAAATAAATAAGACAAAAGAAGATATTGAAAAACAGTTAAAGGATTTTGACAAACAAGGTTTTACAAATTTTGAATCTTTGTTGATCCATAAGAATGGCAATGAAGTATATGTTGAAATAAAAGCATTGGTTTTTGAGTTCAAATCGCAGCCAGCCATAATGGGCATCATCCGCGACATAACCGAGCGTAAAAATACCGAAGCCGCACTCAAAATAAGCGAAAGAAAATTCAGACACCTGTTACGCGATATGCAAGTTGGGGTATTGATTATGAACCCGCAAGCCATAATAGTATTAAGCAACCCTAAAGCACTCGAATTTTTGGGGCTAACCGAAGACCAGATACTCGGTAAAACACCATTCGACCCCGATTGGAACGTTATCCATGAAGATGGATCGCTGTTTCAAGGGGATACACTTCCTGTGCCGCAAGCCATCAAAACCCTTAAACCCGTGCATAATGTAGTAATGGGGGTTTACAGATCCTTGTTTGGCGACCGTGTTTGGCTGCTTGTTGATGCCGAGCCACAACTGAACCCAGATGGGACTTTGGACCAGCTTATATGTTCGTTTGTTGATATTACCAAACGCAAATTTGCCGAAAAAGCCCTTCAGGAAAGCGAAACCAAATTCAAGGAAATGGCCGACCTCTTGCCACAAATAGTTTTTGAAACCGATACCAAAGGCAAGCTTACTTATGTGAACAAACAGGCTTTTAACATTTTGGGCTACCCCGACGATTATCCCGTTATCGGCATGAACACCCTCGACCTTTATACCCCTGAATCGAAAGCCAGGGCTATTGAGAATATCAGGAATCAGATATTGTATCCTAACAAATTAGTCAGCAACGAATATACTATGTTGCGCAGGGATGGCACCTCATTTCAGGCTTTGGTTTATTCGAACAAGATAGTAAAGGACAACATACCAACTGGTTTGCGGGGTATTATTGTTGATATAAGCTACCGAATTAAAGCAGAAGAGGCAATCAAAAAGAGTGAAGAACGTTTCAGGGTTTTGTTCGAAGGAGCTCCGGATGCAATAATATTGGCCGATCCCGAAACAGGAAAGTTATTGGGTGCAAACCTTGCGGCTTCCCGTTTATTAGGAAAAAGCCGTAATGAAATTATAGGCATGTACCAATACGAATTGCACCCACAAAGTATTCAATCAGAGTCCAAAGCTTCATTTGAATGGCATATACAAGAATCGAAAAAGAAAGGGTTTACCCATGCAGTCGAAAAAGAAATTGTACACCATGATGGCTCAATAATTCCAGTCGAAATTTTGGGCCAATCCATTTTGCTTGATGGTAAAATGGTATTTATGGGCACTTTCCGCGATATTTCTGATCGTAAACAAGCACAGGAAGCACTGAGAAAGAGCGAGTCTGTTTATAAAGCCATACTGTTGGCTTCGCCGGATGCCATAACCATTTCGGATTTGGATGGAAATTATACTATGGTATCGCCATCAGCCCTTGCAATGGTTGGGTTAAAAAGGGAAGAAGAAATGATTGGCCACCACTTAACCGAGTTTGTTGCGCCTTCTGACAGAGTGCGGGCATTAGCTGATGCAAGACTGCTTTCGCAAGGAATTAAAACCGGGCCAAATCAATATCTCGGTCTTCGCTCCGATGGAAGTACGGTTGATATTGAAATAAATGGTGCCCAAATTAAAGATGCAACAGGTAAAACAACCCATTTTGTTTTCAGCGTACGCGATATTACCGAACGCAAAAAAAATGAGATGGAGATGCAATTGAAAAACAAAGAACTCCAGAAAATATATACCGAAAAGGACAAATTCTTCTCCATAATTGCCCACGATCTGCGTAGCCCTTTCAACGGTTTCCTTGGCTTAACGCAAATTATGGCCGAGGATCTGCCAAGCCTAACCATGTCGGAAATTCAAAATATTGCCGTGAGCATGCGCAACTCGGCAACCCATTTATACCGTTTACTCGAAAACCTCCTATCATGGACCCGCATTGAGCAGGGATTGATCCCTTTCAATCCTGTAACTATGGAGTTAAAGCCTGTAGTTGACGAAAGCCTGGCCATGGTGCTTGAACTTGCCAATAAAAAAGAGATCGAAATTTCGTATCAAATACCCGAAGGCACTCAGGTTTTTGCCGATAATAATATTTTGCAAACCTTGCTCCGCAACCTTGTATCAAATGCGGTAAAATTTACACAAAAACAAGGAAAAATCTGCATTTCCGCGACGTACAACGCCGAAGTTGGAATACAGATATCCGTACAGGATTCAGGCATCGGAATGGATAAGGATATGATTGGCAAACTCTTTAAAATTGATGAAGACACCAGCCGTAAAGGCACTGATGGCGAGCCCAGCACAGGCCTTGGATTAATTATCTGCAAAGATTTTGTCGAAAAACATGGCGGCAAACTCTGGGTTAAAAGCGAACCCGAAAAAGGAAGCGAATTCTGCTTTACCTTGCCAAAGAAACAGGTATAATGTGGGATGTGGGATGGGCGATGTGGGATGGGCGATGTGGGATGTGCGATGTGGGATGTGCGATGTGGGAAGTGGGATGTGGGAAGTGGGCTGCAAGAACTTTTGACCTTTGACTTTTGACCTTTGACCTTTAACTTTTAACCTTTAACTTTTTAATAGACCCTTCGAGGGTTTTTACCAACCCTCGAAGCGGTCGGCTTAAAATGAAAAACTTTTTACCTTTGCAAAAAATAGCATTTCAAAAGAATGGAATACCACATTCAACTTGTTGAAGACAAGCGCACCCAAAACCTGTTTCACGATGTGATGCGCAAAATCTATAAAAACGACCCCAATTTCATTTGCCCACCCGACGATGTGATTGAAGGCATTTTTACACCAGCTAAAAATGTTTTCTTCAATCATGGCGAGGCAACCAGATGGGTATTGCTCGACGATAAAAGCAAGCTGATAGGCCGTGTGGCAGCATTTATTAACACAAAAAAGGCTTATACATTCAATGTGCCAACCGGCGGCATGGGCTTTTTCGAGTGTATTGATGATTATAAGGCAGCCGAAATCCTATTCGAAACCAGCAAAACATGGTTGGAGGAACGAGGCATGGAAGCCATGGATGGCCCCATTAATTTTGGCGAAAACGATAATTTCTGGGGTTTGTTGGTCGAAGGGTTCATTCCCCAATCCTTTGGAATGAACTACAACCCTCCATATTATAAAACGTTCTTCGAAAAATACGGGTTTACCCTTTATTTCGAGCAAGTTACCAATTTGCTGAACCTAAAAAAGCCTTTTCCTGAAAGGTTCTGGAAAATAGCCGATTGGGTACGTCAAAAACCCGAATACAACTTCAAGCACTTTTCTTATGCCGAGTCGGAAAAATTCATTGCCGATTTTATCGAAGTATATAACAATGCCTGGCAATTTCACGAAAACTTTACCCCCACCGAGCCTGAAGCCATACGCAGGCTGCTGGCAGATATGAAACCTCTTTTGGTGCCCGACTTTATATGGTTTGCCTATCATGGCACCGAACCCATCGCTTTCGAAGTTATGTTGCCCGATATCAATCAGTTGTTCAGATATTTCAATGGTAAAATGAACCTTTGGGGAAAAATAAAAGTGGGCCTAAAAGGCAAAAAACGCATTTTTACCCGCGCCCGGATAACCATTATGGGCGTGAAGCCACACTATCAAAAATCAGGTATCGAATCGGCACTTTTCTGGCACATGAACACTGTTATGAAGAAAAACCCGCAATATACCGAAGTAGAGCTTTCGTGGGTTGGCGACTTTAATCCCAAAATGCGAATGTTACACGAGGCAGTTGGTGGCGTGTTCTCCAAAAGGCACCTCACATACCGCAAATACTTTGTTGCCGCACCCGAAAGTGGCAGGTCAACAATAATACCTGTGGACACAAAGGAGAAAGCCGTCAATTAGGGGTTAGGGGTTGGATTTTAGGGGTTGGAGGCATTTGTAAAAAAAGTAAAAAGTAAAAAGTAAAAGGTAAAAAGTAAAAAGTAAAAGGTAAAAAGACTAACACTGAGTCCGCTCCGAAAAGTCTGTTTTAGCTACAAGGGCACTAAATCTTTAAGTTTACTCACAATTTCTTGTTTTCAAGGTGTTCGTGATATCGCTTCGCTAAGTTCACAAAGTTTATAGTGCTGATTAACAATACTCTGTGTACCTCTGTGTCCTCCGTGCTGCTTCGGCAAGCTCAGCACATCGCTCCGTGGTTTTCTTTTTTTTAGGGTTGTCGGAGTGGACTCAACACTATAAGTATCGAACTAATTGGAACTAACTTGGCGTAAAAAAAGTGCAATTTCTCAAATGTATAACTTCATATCCTGTTATTCTGTTATTGTCAAGTGAAAGTAGCGGGTTCTGTAAGGTAGAGTAATTTTGTGAAAATTTGCTGGGTTTAGACACCGCTCTCTTTTTTCAAGGAGAAGGGACGTGGGTGAGGTTTTTGAGATGCCGGGTTTAATTACTTACCCGAATTTGCAGGGTGTAGGCACCCCTCTCTTTTTTCAAGGAGAGGAGAAGGGGGTGAGGTTTTTGAGATGCCGGGTTTAATTACTTACCCGAATTTGCAGGGTGTAGGCACCCCTCTCTTTTTTTCAAGGAGAGGGGAAGGGGGTGAGGTTTTTGAGGCAATTAAAAGCCTAACACCCTAAAAGCCTAATAGTCTAACAGCCTTCTTCCCCAAAAATTTCAAAAAACCACACAGTTTTTCCCAAAAAAATAGCAATTTCTTAATATCTGTTTGTTAAAGCAGTATATTTGCAAGCTATAAAAGGAGCAAGTACCACGAATACAATTAAATAAACCATAATCAATAATGTTTAACTAAATCAAAAACAAAATGAAAACACCATTACTCTTTGTTATTGCGCTTTTCATAGGCTTTTCAGTCTATGCTCAGCAAGCTGCAAAGTTCACTCCGCTGAACAAAAAGGCTCAGTTAATAACTGAATCGAACAGAATTGAACCTGCTTATGGCAATTCAGTTCTTCCTGCTTACGTGCCTCACACATCCAAAGGCACAAGTGCTGTTGCCAAAGTGTTTATGGGCACCTCCCGTAATGCTTTTACTTTACTCGTTCAAGAGCAAAACGGTATGGACTATAACAAGGACCTGGATGTAATCATGGGAAATTTCCGTGGCAACAGCAAGGCTGTAGGTGCTCTTCCACTATTTGGCACTGGCGATGATGTTGTTACTTCATGGTCAAGCGATATGGGAGCAAGCTTCACAAACAAATTAGGCATTGTTGGTACTTCTACACAGCGTAACCGTTATCCTTCAGGTGTTATCTACAATGTTTCCGGAAACACAGATCTTAACCTGGCTTATTCATTGGTTGCCGGACCAGTTACCAACGGTGCAGGATGGACAAATACATACCACGGTTCAATCCAATACAATGGCAACAATGTTGATAAAGATTATATGGTAGTTAGCGATTTTGGCGAATTGGTTCGTCAAGGTTTAACAGCAACAACTGATGGTAAAGCTCATATTTGTACCATGAAACAAAAAAATGATGGTACCAACTACACCGACCTGAAGAGCCTTGTACAAACAGGTACTTTCAACAACAATACTTTTAGTTTCGATTGGACAGAGCAAAACATAGATATTCCATTTTTCATGAATGGAGGTTTTCCAGAAGGAAACGGGAACTATGCAAACATGGCATGGAGCAAAGACGGGAGCGTTGGTTATTTGATGCACTTTGGTATTGACAACCGCGCTGGAACTGTAAAAGGATACTATCCAATTATCTTCAAATCAGTTGACCAGGGAGCTACATGGCAAATAATGGATTATTTTGATTTCAGTACTTTCTCCGATGTGTTCGATCATATCTGGTCAACACTTGCTAACCCTGATGTTGCTGTTCCTTATTTCGCAGAAGCTGACATGGTAGTTGATGGTGCCAACAACCTGCATATCATGGCTCTTTGCAAAGGCCAATACTCACAACATCCTGATTCGTTAGGTTATACTTATTCTTACGAAAACGGTTCACTTTTTGAATTCTCGAACGAGCAAGGCGGAAACTGGTTCTGTCATTATATTGACCACCCAAAAACCCGCGAAGTAGCTGGCGAAGATTCACCTTACGCTACCACACCTCCACCAAACGTTGGTTGGGATATGAGGCTGCAAGCTTCACGTACCGATGACGGAAGCAAAGTATTTGCTGTTTGGACCGATACCGATTGGGCATTCTGGGGAATGGCCGATTCAATTAACCTTTATCCTGATGTAATGGTTTGGGGTCGCGATGTTAACACCAACCACAATACCCTTACCAAAAACATTACTTACCTCGAAGAAGGTATGGGCGAATCACACTTCATGTTTGTTTCACCTGTTACCATTGATAAAGCCGGAGTGTACGATATCCCTGTAAGGATTTCCGATATCAACACCAGCGCACTCAATGCCGACGAACCAGTAGCACATTACTTCTTGCAAGGTGTTTCATTTGTTGAAGCTGATTTCACCGAAGTTGGTGGCAAAGAAGCCCCAAAAGCCAGCAACATGGCTGTTACAAACTTCCCTAACCCTTTCACAGGCAGCACAAGCATCAATGTTAATTTGAACAAATCAGCCCAGGTTAGCCTTGTAGTTAATTCGCTTACAGGCCAGGTGGTTAGCAATGTAAATTATGGTGTTATGGGCGCAGGCGCACAAACCCTTACTTTCGATGCCAGCAACCTCAACAGCGGTATTTATTTCTATACCGTAACCATTGGCGATCAAAAAGCAACAAACAAAATGATTATCAAATAATCAGGCTTGTTTACAATATTTGATTTGAAAGGCTGCCTGTTCGGGCAGCCTTTCTTTTTTTATCCGGGCAGCAAACTACAACTACCCCTAACCCGTAATTTCCCGCCAAACGTCTTGCATTGAGCGAGCCAATAATGAAACTCACTTATTTATTTCAAAATATTTTTTATACCTATCACTACCTTTGGTTTATTTATACTCTATATTTGCATTAACGAATTGTTCAAGTTTTTCGTTTATGTATTAAACCCCAACTAAATCCAGTTAAATTAAACAAAACTACTATGAAAAAATCATTACTCTTTGTCAGTGCGCTTTTGATAGGCTTTTCGGTAATGGCGCAAAAAGCTGCTAAGTTCACACCTCTGAACAAAAAAGCACAAATTATCAACGAATTGAACAGGGTTGAGCCTAATTATTCCAGTAACACTGAGGTTTTACCTGCTTATGTCCCCAACACCACCAAAGGTGCTAATGCATGGGTTAAAAAAGTTTTGATGGGAACCTCACGCAATGCGTTCACCCTGCTTGTACAAGAACAGAACTGTATGCATTACGATAAAGATCTTAATGCTATTATGGGCACATTCCGTGGAAACAACAAAGCGGTAGGTGCGCTCCCATTGCTTGGCACAGGAAACGATATTTGCACCTATTGGTCGGGCGATGCCGGTGAAACATTTACTGGAAAAATATCGGCATCGGTTGCTGGAAGTTTGTTCCGCTATCCTTCAGGTGCTATTTTCAACCCTGCCGGCAATACTGCAATGACAAGTGCCTACTCGTTTGTTGCAGGGCCACGCACAGCAACAGCATGGGATTACACCTACCTCGCCAGCCAAAAGTACGATGGAACTAATACTGATGTACAACAACCAGCAACTTCGACCTACAAAGAGCTTATGCGCCAAGGATTGAGCACTTGTACTGATGGCACTGCCCATATTGCTGGCCAGAAATATGCAACCGATTATAAAACAGCTATCGGCAATGTGTTTAATGGTACTTTCAACAACAATACCCTTGCATTTGAATGGACCAACGTTGATGTTCAAATCCCCTTCAATGCTGCCCCGGATGGCACTTTTGATGCTGCTTTTGGATATGCCAATATGGCCTGGAGCAAAGACGGTAGCGTTGGCTACCTCATGTACAGGGGAGTTGATTCAAGGGCTACAACCAACAAAGGTTTTTACCCAATCCTTTTTAAATCAGTTGATAAAGGCGCAAGCTGGCAAATAATGGATTACTTCGATTTCAGTTCGTTCTCCACTGTGTTTGATCATATTTGGTCAACTTTGGCTAACCCTGATGTTGCAGTACCATTTTTCTCGGAAGCCGATTTAGTTGTTGATGGGGCAGGAAACCCACACATTATGGCTCTTTGCCAGGGACAATACTCCCAACATCCTGATTCATTAGGCTATACCTACAGCTACGAGAATGGTTCTATTTTTGAATTTTCATTTGAACAAGGCGGACAATGGTTCTGCCATTATATTGCGCATCCACAAACCCGTAATGTATCTGTTGAAGATTCACCATTTGTAGCCGCCTCAGGTAACATTGGTTGGGATATGAGGCTACAAGCTTCGCGCACCGATGATGGAAGCAAAGTGTTTGCCGTTTGGACCGATACAGATTGGGCATTCTGGGGCATGGGCGATTCAATCAACCTTTATCCGGATGTGATGGTTTGGAGCCGTAATGTAAATACCAATATGAGTTCAGAAGTTAAAAACGTAACTTACCTCGAAGAAGGAATGGGTGAATCGCACTTTATGTTTGTTTCGCCGGTTGCAATGGATGATGCAGGCGTTTATACTATCCCTTTAAGTATTTCCGACATCAACACCAATGCCTTAAATGCAGATGAACCCATTGCACACTACTATTTGCAAGGTGCTGAAATCTCAGTTGATGACTATATCCTTTTAGGAAGCCAGGAAGCTGCAAAAACATCGAAACTTGCAATAACCAACTATCCTAACCCATTCACAGGCACAACGAGCATAAATGTAAATTTGAACAAATCGGCTCAAGTTAGCCTTGTAGTTAATTCGCTTACAGGCCAGGTGGTTAGCAATGTAAATTATGGCGTTATGGGCGCAGGCACACAAACCCTTACTTTCGATGCCAGCAACCTTACAAGCGGGATTTATTTCTACACTGTAACCATTGGCGATCAAAAAGCCACAAACAAAATGATCATCAAATAATCAGGTTTGTTTTCAATATTTATTGCGAAAGGCTGCTCTTCTAGGGCAGCCTTTCTTTGTTGGTAACTCCTACGGAATATTAATGTTTTGAGAGTACTTGAAGTGCCAAAATGCCTAAAGTTAATGCTACTAATGCCTTTTAACCTTTACGTACAGAAAAATGCCGCGTTCATTAATCTGCAATTCTAATAAACTATTCGAATGTGAGTGTTAAGTTAATAAAGCGGTTAAAATCAGAAAGGAACTTTTGGCATTTTAGGCACTCACAACTTTAGGCACTGGATAGTTACCTTTGTTTATATATTATCACCTGCAATTGAATTGGATTCTGTTCGCAAGGGTCAAAACAATAAAATATGTACGATCAAATGTAAAAAAAC
>CAJAXK010000059.1 GCA_903946925.1 uncultured Bacteroidales bacterium
AAACCCTTCGTGCAACGAAAGGTTTATACATACAAATTCTATTTCGGTTTCGGCTGGACGGTTTTTCTGGAGGTCGTCGAGGATGGAATAAATACGCTCCACCTGTTTTGGGCTATCGGCAAGCAAAACATTATAAATCCCCGCTACCGTATTCCTCTGCAATTCGGCCAAAAACAGTTCAAAATTTTTGTTGAACGAGGGCTGCGGCGATATTTGGAAATCAGCTTGAAAGCTATGTTCAAAAATAACATGTTTCCCAACCTCTATAAGGTTGAAGCCCAACAATTGGCGGAGGAAAGTTTCCCTGTCGGCAAACAATTCTGCAGGTTCCAGATGTTCGACCAATCCAGTAAGGGCAGCAAAAGCCTTTTCTGCTTTTTCAAACTCTGTACCAATCCGCTCGGCGGCAAATCCTGCATCCTGAAACCACAAAATGGAATAGCGGGGAATAAAATCAAGAAAAGTTTCGCGTGTTTCTACCAATGCACGATCCTGAACATTGGGCACAATTGTAATATGGTCGAGTTTGTCAATGGAACGTTGGGTAACAGGGTCGAAAGTGCGCAAGGATTCAACTTCGTCGCCGGAAAATTCAATACGGTAAGGGTTGTCGTTGGTAAACGAAAACACATCAATTATTCCGCCACGTAGGGCAAACTGACCTGGCTCAACTACATAATCGGACCTAACGAAACCAAATTCATCCAACAAATCATACACTAAATCAAGCTCAAGTGTTTCGCCACGTTTTACTTTTAAGGTTGACTTTTCGAGGAATTTGCGGTTTACAACTTTTTCGGTAAGTGCTTCAGGATAGGTAACAATTATAGTTTCTTTTCCCCTGGTTATGATGCGTTTAAGCACCTCAGTCCTCATCAGCACGTTCGAATTGTCGGTTTTCTCCGGTTCGTACGGTTTTTTATACGAAGTCGGGAAAAACAAAACATGTCTTTTGTGGAAATCCTCATCAATATCACCCAAAAGGTTTTCGAGGTCGTTGCAAAAATAAACGGCGCTCTCCTTATCGTTCAGCACAACAATATGGATGCCAGACACCAACTTATGCACCGTTGCTGCCGCCACCGAAGTTGATGAACCAACCAAACCATTGAGATGGATCCTGTGCTTTTCGGAGCCTTTCAGCAATTCGACCAGCTTTTTTATGCGTGAATCGCCACTAAACATTGACAAAATGCGCGATGAAGAGAATGCTTTTTCTTCTGTTTCGGCCTTTGTTGCCAATTCCAAACTTTTTTCCTTACCCATGAAAAGTGCTTAAATGACCAAAAGCCGGCAATTGAGAATTACCGGCGTTGTTAATCGGTTGCAAATGTAGTCAAGAAGTTTGGTTTTGACTTTGCGAATGTCGAATTATTGGTAGTATCTGCTTAAGAATCATTTAACCTGTATAATTCATAACATGATGCTATTTGAACACGGAGGACACAGATCCAACTGATTTTCAAGGGTTTTTGTTTTATCAGTGTTAATCTGTAACATCAGTGTTAATCTGTAACATCAGTGTTATCAGTGTTCTAAAAAGTTTTAGTAACTATTCAGTGCCTAAAGTAGTGAGTGCCTAAAATGCCTAAAGTTCCTTGCTAATTTTAATCGCCCTAATAACCAAGCTTTTGCATTCGAATAGTTTATTAGAATTGAAAAATATAAAACCAAATCCCTGTTTTTGCTCATTGATTTGGTGAACTTAAACCATTTCGGGAACACCCATTTCAATTCATAAGCTAATCTGTATCTTTGCAGCCAATTTCACAGGAGGAAAACCATGAGCGATACACTTGCCAAACCAATAAAACGTTATACCGTTACTTCGGCTCTGCCTTATGCAAACGGCCCAATCCATATCGGCCACCTGGCCGGGGTTTACATTCCGGCTGATATTTATGTGCGTTTTTTGCGTGCCAACCGCCGCGATGTTTTGTTTATTGGAGGCAGCGACGAACATGGCGTGCCCATTACCATCAGGGCAAGGAAAGAAGGCGTTACGCCTCAGCAGGTTGTGGACAAATATCACGAAATAATTAAAAAATCTTTCGTTGAATTAGGCATTTCGTTCGATGTTTATAGCCGTACTTCGGCACCGGTCCACCACGAAACCGCTTCCGCTTTTTTCAGGAAATTATACGAAAACGGTCAGTTTATCGAAAAAACGAGTGAACAGTATTACGATGTGGAGGCCCAGCAATTTCTCGCAGACCGTTATATTACAGGCACTTGTCCACGTTGTGGCAATGAGCGTGCGTATGGCGACCAGTGCGAGGCCTGTGGTTCAACATTAAACGCTACCGACCTTATCAACCCCAAATCGGCGCTCAGCGGCAACATACCTGTGATGAAAGAAACCAAACACTGGTACCTGCCGCTCGATCAATACGAAACCTGGCTCAAAGATTGGATTTTGGAATCGCACCGCGACGATTGGAAAACCAACGTTTATGGTCAATGCAAATCGTGGCTCGACAGCGGATTGCAACCCAGGGCTGTTACCCGTGACCTGGATTGGGGCGTAAAAGTGCCTGTTGAAGGCTCTGAAGGAAAAGTGCTTTACGTTTGGTTCGATGCGCCTATTGGTTATATTTCCGCTTCCCGCGAATGGTCGGCAACAACTGGTAAAGATTGGGTTCCCTACTGGAAATCAGACGAAAGCAAATTGGTGCATTTTATAGGGAAAGACAATATTGTTTTTCATTGCATCATTTTTCCGGCTATGCTCAAGGCCGAAGGCACTTATATTTTGCCCGAAAATGTGCCTGCCAACGAATTTTTGAACCTCGAAGGCGACAAAATTTCCACATCACGTAATTGGGCGGTTTGGCTGCACGAATACCTGGTTGATTTTCCTGGCAAACAGGATGTATTGAGATACACTTTAGCAGCCAATGCACCCGAAACCAAGGACAACGACTTTACGTGGAAAGATTTTCAGACACGTAACAACAGCGAGTTGTTGGCTATTTTTGGCAATTTTGTTAACCGCACACTTGTGCTTACACACAAATATTTTGGTGGCGAAGTGCCAGCTTTGGGCGAAGTAGGCGAGCGCGATAACTTGGCTATGGCCGAAATGGCCGAATTCCCGGCACGGATTGCTGCCAGCATCGAAAATTATCGTTTCCGCGAAGCGTTGAACGAAATGATGAACCTGGCACGCCTCGGCAATAAATACCTCACCGAAACAGAGCCTTGGAAAAACTTTGCCACAAACCCCGAAAAAGTAAAAACCAACCTGAATATTTCGTTGCAGATTTGTGCCAACCTTGCTATACTTTGTGAGCCTTTCCTGCCATTTACTTCCGCCCGGTTGTTGGATATGCTCAACACGGAATTGCGGCCTTGGGAAAATGCAGGCTCATCCGCTTTGTTGGCCGAAGGGCATAAACTCGATCAGCCCGCTTTCCTTTTCGACCGTATAGAGGACGATGTAATTGCTGCCCAAATAAAGAGGCTAACTGATACAAAAGCTGAAAATGCTGCCGAAAATGCGGTTTTGGCCACTCAAAAACCAGAGATTTCGTACGACGATTTTACAAAACTTGATTTACGGATTGGTACCATTACCGAGGCCGAAAAAGTGGCTAAAACAACTAAGTTGTTAAAACTTACAGTTGATACCGGAATAGATAAACGCACCGTAGTTTCGGGCATTGCCGAACACTATTCGCCCGAACAGGTCATTGGCCAAAAAGTGGTTTTATTGGCAAACCTTGCGCCGCGCAACCTAAAAGGTATTGAATCGAAAGGCATGATACTTATGGCCGAAAACAAGGAAGGAAAACTCTGTTTTGTTTCGCCAACCGAGGCCTTTGGGAACGGGAGCGAAGTGAGGTAGGTAAAAACTTGCCATTCAGCTACGTCAATTTTTTTTTCAACGCAAAAACGGCTGGCCCACCGTTTCCACTTATTGTTGGGGAGTGCTCAAGCCTGCCAGCACAAATGTTTGTAAAGATTTCAAATGTTTCAACGAACACGCAAACCCGGATTTGATAGAGTGTTTGTTGGCATAGACTTCTGATAGATCAAACCTAATAATCCTCAAAAATAATGTCTTTCCGACAAATAAGTGAAACATGCGCCCAATACGCTACCCTGACACCTTGTTGGCCTCGTGGTGTACAGGCTCAAAACATTGAATCCACATTTTGATAGTAGCGCAGGGCTGGTAACGTTTCAACACAAACTTAAACCGCAGCCTTGGGAGGATGTACGGATGCGGTTTAGCTTTAGGGCGCACGATGGCGTTTAATGGCTATTTGTAGGCAACCATGTTTCTTTATCGGTAACCATTTTAGGATTAATGTTGGCAAATGGTTTTTAACTCACTATTTTCCAACTAATACCGAAATAAACACAACCAGTTGTGTTTACAGACATGTTATGCGGCATTGTGAACCAAAACTAGGTAATTACCAAATAAGACTTGTATGAAAAAATTAATTATCGTTTGCTTTGTTTTCCTTTTTCTAAGTAAGAATTCATTCTCCATAAATGATTATAAGGAAGGTGATACTTTGTACGTTTGGGCTCCAAATGGAGTAACGCTTAGAACAGAAAAGTCAGGGACTTCCGATAAAATATTAGCAATTAAGTATGGTGAAAAAGTGGTTGTTTTAGAGCATAAAAATGTTCATGATGAAGAATATGTTATAGAAATAGATATAGAAAATAGCGATGGCATAAATGATGATTTTCTTATTGAAGGTGCATGGGTGAAAGTCAAATACAGAAATACAATTGGCTACATCTTTGATGGTTATGTGTCCAAATTAATACCAATGAAAAGTGGGGAGAATTTTATTGAATACGCAGAAAGGAGTTTTAATAAAGTGAAAGTATTTGAAAATTTCAAGGAAGATTACCGAGTGCATTATCATGTTGTTTATGATAATGGAATCATGATTGACCAAGAAGCAAATATCAAGTGTTCAAATTATGGAATAGGGATATATTTTTTACCGATGACATTAGAAGAAGCATACTTGATCTTCGTTGCAAAATACTTTTGTAAAGTTCAAGAATCTGATTGTATGTACAAAGGTTGCAATTCAGGCATTTTTGGATTCGAGTTTGGAATAGGTGGAATAGATATTCTTCAAGAAAATAACTATGTGGTTGTAAAAGAATGGAACAGTAATTAAAAATACAACGACCGCATAACAGGCGGTATATTTTATTGTCTGGTTTGTGCTAAAAACACTATTTTTACTTCTAAAACAATTTGCACTACATTGACAATGAATTAATTATAAATCCGGAAACAAAACATTCCACCAAACCGTTACCTGCAACTTTAAAAGAAGAATAAAAACCTGACAATGCAATATTCATTTAGGACAAAAATTATTACTCTAAGTTCAATAGTCATTCTGTGGTTTGTATTCGGGACAATGATTATTTTGAGAGGTTCAATTGACAAGAATGAACTGAAAACTATAAAAGGGGACTTGGAAAATTTCGAAATAGTAACAATACCAGGAGGCAAAAGAAATATTGACGTTTTGGCTTTTAAAGTTTCTGGTTATACAGACAAGACTGCACTTTAACTTAAACAGTCGACAGGATTATGCTACGATAATTCAAAAATTTAACTCGAAACAAAAAATACAAATTTCATATAATAACCAAGGAGGAGTTGCAGCAGATGGATATAATTTACATATCTATCAAATAGAATATGGTGACGAAATACTTATCAATTATGAAAACATAACTTCTACTGACAAAAGAGTAGGTAAAATTTTATATTTGGTTGGGCTTGTATTCGGACTACCTATAATTTATGTATACAGACAAAAAAGGAAGAAAAGCAGCAGGTAACAGCACCTACCCAAAAGTGGCGGTTCAGTGGTTAAATCAAGCTTTGTGCTTCTATCAAAGTTTGTGCTTGGTTGACAGTGAAGTGCTTCTAAATCGCCACCTTCGGGTAGCTGCAAACCGACCGTTCTGTTCTTCGTAGGAATTTCTGTGGTTAAAATCCCTGCCTGCGCATAGCTGAGAACTGTTAGCGGCAATTCATACAGACCACGTCCCAATTATCAACAAAGTAACATAAATGAAAAAATTACAAATAATTCCGACACAATTGACCGCAATCGCTTTTCTGCTCATCTACTTGAATTCCTGCTATGGACAAATCCAAAATAAAAATGCAAACAGCGAGGATGGCAAAGCAAACTTATTTCATCCATCCTATAGCTTTGATGCAATATCGAATAGTATAGACAAAAATATAAGGAGTATTTTTCAAGACAGAAATGGCAATTATTGGTTTGGGACAAACGGAGCAGGCGTATATCGTTACGACACAAAAACATTGACACAATATACCATTAAGGACGGACTTGCAGACAATCAAGTAATAAACATTCAAGAAGATGATTTGGGAAATATTTGGTTCGGAACAGGCGTATTCGGCATTAGCAAATTTGACGGCACAAAATTCACAACACTCACCAATAAAGTGGAGCTAACTAACGGTACAGAAACCGACTGGAAATCAACAAACAACAATTTATGGTTCTATGCTGGTGGTGGCGTTTTCAGGTACAGCAATTCTTCACTCGACTATTTGCCTTTTGATCCATTAAGTTCAACTGCACAAACCAACGCCCCTTTTTCGCTTAGCCGTTATGGCGTTTACTGTATCCTCAAAGACAAGAAAGGAAATGTTTGGTTCGGTACACAGGCAGAAGGAGTATGCAAATATGATGGGAAAACACTTACTTGGTTTAAAGAAAAAGGACTTGCTGGCCCTGCAGTTCTTGGTTTATTTGAAGACAGTAAGGGCATCCTTTGGTTTGGAAATAATGGTGCTGGGTTATTCCGATATGATGGAAAAACTTTGACAAATTTCACAGAAGAAAAAGGACTTAATAACCCCGACTTTAGAGCCTCCGGAAAACCTGGCTTAGGAACTTTGGCTCGGGTATATACAATCAACGAAGACAATAATGGAAACATCTGGATTGGAACAGTTGATGCAGGAGTTTGGAATTATGACGGTAACAGCTTGACTAATTACACAACCAAAGACGGACTTACAAGCAACGCAGTAAATACAATTTATAAGGACAAAAACGGAGAACTATGGTTTGGGACTGACGGCAATGGTATATGCAAATTCAACGGAACTACATTCACCGAGTTTATCAACAAATAAAATAACTATGCGACAGAAAATGAATAGCCGCTAACAAATAGGACTTAAACGCAGTCGTGTACCCCAAAAGCCAAATCGCAGCCGTTGAGCCTCCCACGACTGCGATTTAATTTTGTGTTGAACTTTACCGGCCTTTGGCTATGGCCTACATTGGGATTCAATGTTTTGTGCCTGTCCAACGCGCGTTCAACAAGAGTGTCGGGGTAGCTTTTTGGGGTTTTTGAGCATTGTATATTCCCGTTTTTGGAAATAATTTGATACTAAGGCGAAATATATAAAAGCGATGGGTGAACCAATTTTATTGATATTTGTTTAAAAGTAGTCTATAAACATTAAACAAAATGGCAGAAAAACGCAAAAACATTAAACCCGAAACAAAGGATACTGATGTTTCAGCACAAATAGCTTCCGCTTACATTGATTTTATACTAACAAATGGGAAAAAGCCTGTTTCGGTTTATGAATTTGTTAAAAAGATAAAAGTTGACGAGCAGGAATTTTACAATTTTTTCAGCTCTTTCGAGGCTTTGGAAAAAAGTATTTGGGCTGGGTTTATTCAAAGTACGCTTGATTCGTTGGCTGTTTCGGACGAATACCAAACTTTTCCAGTAAAGGAGAAATTGCTGTCGTTTTATTACACTTACGTGGAAGTGCTTAAAAAGAACCGGAGTTTTATTGCCGTAAGCATGGATAAAGGCCCAGAAATGCTCTGGAACAATACCCTCTCAAAAGCAAGGGATGTATTTAAAGTATATGTTTCCGAATTGTTGGCAGAAGCCACCGAATTGGGCGAAGTTATAAAGCGGCCCTATATTTCGGATAAATACCCCGAAGCGCTTTGGCTGCAATTGCTTTTTGTAACCCGTTTTTGGGTAAAGGACGATAGCACCGGATTTGAGAAAACCGATGCCGCTATTGAAAAAGCATTGAAGGTGTCTTTCGACCTGATGGGGCCAGGCGCATTGGATTCATTGGTTGATATGGCCAAATTCCTGTATCAAAATAAATAATCAATCCGCGAATGGTTATTGGTTATTGGGTTATTGGTTATTGGGTTAATGGTTATTGTCTCCAATCCGCAAGTGGTTATTGGTTATTGGGTTAATGGTTATTGTCTCCAATCCGCAAGTGGTTATTGGTTATTGGTTATTTACCCCAAACCGCCATCCGCAAATGGTTATTGGTTATTGGGTTAATGGTTATTGACTCCAAACCGAAATCCGCATTCCGACATCCGCAATCCGACATCCGCAATCCGACATCCGACATCCGAAAATGGTTATTGGTTAATGGTTATTGTCTCCATTCCGCAATCCGCAATCCGAAATCCGAAATTCACAACCCGCAATCATTCATAATAAAATAAATCCCAAAACAACTAATGAAGGAACAAGTAAGCATTCCGGTTGGCAAAGTACAGCGGGCTTCCCGTTTTTTGAGCACAGGCGTTAAAGTAGGTGGCAACTACCTTAAACATTATGCTTTGAAATCGATTAATGGCGATACAGGTAAAAACCAATTGCACACCGACAACGCCCACGACATATACGAAACCCTTAGCGAATTGAAAGGCAGTGCTTTAAAAGCCGCCCAAATGATGAGCATGGACCGCAATATGCTGCCTAGTGCCTATTCCGATAAATTTGCCATGGCACAGTACAGCGCGCCACCACTTTCTTACCCTTTAGTGGTAAAAACTTTTCGCAATACTTTCGGGAAAACACCTTCTGAAATGTTCGACAGTTTTAGCCACAACGCCGTTAATGCTGCTTCAATCGGGCAGGTTCACAAAGCTGAGGTTAATGGGAAAACAATGGCTGTTAAAGTCCAATATCCGGGAGTGGCCGACAGTGTTTCGTCCGACTTAAAATTGGTTAAACCTTTCGCCTTGCGGCTGATGAACATTACCGAAAGTGAATTTAAACTATATATGTCGGAGGTTGAAGATCGGCTTTTGGAGGAAACGGACTATGCTTTGGAGCTGAAAAGGTCGATCAGCATATCGCAAGCCTGCTTAAAAGAAGGGATAAGCGGCGTTAATTTCCCTACCTATTTTCCAGAACTATCGGGAAACCGCATAATAACTATGGGATGGATTGAAGGCATGCACCTGAAAGAATTTTTGGAAACCCATCCCACACAGCAAGTCCGCGATAAAATCGGACAGTCGCTTTGGGATTTTTACGATTTTCAAGTTCACAAACTTCGCATGGTACATGCCGATCCACATCCGGGGAATTTCCTGTTTAACAGTGATGGAACCCTTGGCATTATTGATTTTGGCTGCGTAAAGGAAGTACCGGAAGAGTTTTATACCAATTATTTCAAGCTCCATTCGCCGGGTTCGCTCGATGATTACGACCTTATGGTGGATTTGTTCTATCGCAACGAGTTTATCAGCGAAAGCGACAGCGAAGCTGACAAGAAACTTTTTATCCCCCTTTTCCGCGATATAATTGGGTTGATGGGCAAGCCGTTTTTTGCCGGTGAATTCGATTTTGGCGATGATGATTTTTTTCAGGGCATCTACCGCTTAAGCGAATCGCTTTACAACAATAAGGATGTGCGCAAATCGCGGACGGCGAGGGGTTCCAAACATGCATTGTATATTAACAGAACTTATTTTGGCCTTTATATGCTGCTCAACCAATTGAAAGCGAGGGTTGTTACCAAAAGCCGTTATCAGGTTTAAAACCCAATAAGTCAATGTCATTTAACAGCAGTAAAAGCAATTTTTGGGTTATGCTATATTTAGGGCCTACTCATAAAGGTTGAGCCCACTCCGAAAAGTCTATTTTTTCCACAAAGTGATACACTGAGTGCCACACTGAGTGTTACAGTGAGCCTGCCGAACTGCCTGCCGATGTGCTTGCCAATGTGGCACTAAAACTTTAAGTTCACTAAGTTTATAGTGTTGATTAACAACACTCTGTGTACCTCTCTGTCCTTCGTGCTGCTTCGGCAGGCTCAGCACATCGCTCCGTGGTTTTCTTTTTTTTAGGGTTTTCTGATTGGACTTATAATTATCTGTTTTTGCTTTAAAGCAGGAAAAAATCTGGAATTCGGGGAAGCGGCGCGAGCATTTATGCATGGAAGATTTGTTATGCCCCAAAATTTACAAAATATCTTTTGCAAAGGATAATTGGCTTACCTTCGCAGCCTATTAATAAAACAAGTCGCAGGAATGTAAAATTCATCATTAACTTACGATCATAAAACAGGGAAACCTATGATTCAGACTATAAAAATAGGCACGATTAAGTGGCATTATATTGAAGATCCATCGGACGAGGATCTCGGATTTTTGAAAGACAACTTTCACTTCCACCCTCTCGATATTGAAGACTGCCGGAGTGTGAATCAACGACCTAAGATCGACGTTTACGATGATTACTATTTCCTTATCCTGCATTTCCCGCATTACGACCGTTGGAACCGCTTCCTGAAAACCAAAGAGGTAAAAATCTTCTGGGGCGAAGGCTATATTATCACCATCGGTAAACCGCATTGGGTTGTAAGCAGCCTTTTCAACAGCGCAAAGGAAATGAAGGATCCTTACGAAATCCTTCAGGCCGGTACTTCCGATGCCTTGTTGTATAAAGTGTTGGAAAAACTGATGCAGGAAACCCTATCGCTTATCAGCAAATTAGGTATCGAACTTGAACTTATCAACCGCGAATTGTTTGGCAAAAAAGCCGAAAAAACCATTGAGCGCATTTCGCTTACCAGGCGGAACATGATTTTGCTCAACACAATTTTTAAACCCCAGCTAAGGCTTTTCCAGAAATTTGAATCGGGGCAAATTGAGGGCTATGCCGAAAACATGGAAGAATACTGGGGCAATATTCTCGACTATTACCAGAAAATGTGGGATATGATCGAAGATTACGAAGAATTGATCGAAGGCCTTTCGAAAACCTTCGACTCCATGCAAACCAACCGCAGCAACGAAATCATGAAAGCACTTACGCTGATTTCGTCCATTTTACTGCCCCTTACTTTTATCGCAAGCGTTTACGGCATGAATGTGAAATTGCCGTTTATGAACGCAACCAATACGTTTTGGGTGTTGATGGGAACCATGCTTTTTATTTCGGGAGGATTTATTTATATGTTTAAATGGAAGAGGTGGATGTAAATGTGTTAATGCGATAATGCGATAATGTGATAATGTGGGGATGTGAAAATGTGGGGATGTGGGGATGTGGAGATTTGGGGATGTGGAGATGATATTTTTGTACTTCTGGGGATAAAAACGCTTTTGCTGAACTATCTGGGCAAGATGAAACCAAAGAGCCAAAGTCAAAATTGCGGCCATTAATATAAATGCTATCGAAACGCTATCAGATTGATGGCGAAGGATTTATTTAGTAATTTGAAATGAAACTCGATTATTATTAGTCTTGAACCTTGAGTCCGCTCCGAAAACCTAAAAATGAAGAAACGCCACTAAGGCACTACGACACAAAGGTTCACAAAGCATTGTTATTCAGTATTATAAACTTAGTGAATCTTAGAGGCTTTGTGCCTTTGTGGCGAAAAAAGACTTTTTGGATTGGACTCACCTTTTAATTTTTCACTTTTCCCTTTTCTCTTTGCCCTTTAACCTAAATCCAACTTTATACTTCAAATTTGATACCAACGAAAAGATTCAATTCTATGCTCCCAACCCCCAAATCCTAACCCCCAACCCCTAATCCATTATTTCTTCCTGTTTACGTATCGATTCCTCGTGTATTATCTGCAACAATTGCAAAAGGAATTCGCGGCTAAGCCCAATGCGTGAGCCCAAATTTAGGCGGTCGTAAAAAATATCGCTCCAACGTTGTATTTGCAGTATGGTAATATTGTTCTCCTTTTTATATTGGCCAATTTCGCCGACAATTTTCATCCGTTTGCTTAAAATATCAAGCAATTCGGCATCCATTTTATCTATTTCGCGCCGCAAAATTTCGAGTTTGGTTTCAAATTCCATATCGCCTTTGCATTGCCTCACAACAAGTGAAGCTATCAAACCTCCAAGTTCCTTTGGCGTAATTTGCTGATGTGCATCGGTTAACGCCTTATCAGGGCTGCAATGCGTTTCTATCATCAGCCCCGCCATTTCGAGGTCTAATGCTTTTTGGCTTACCGGCAGTAACAGTTCGCGGCAGCCGCTTATGTGGCTTGGGTCGCAAATTACCGGCAATCCGGGAATACGGCGTTGCAACTCTATCGGGATTTCCCACATAGGTTGGTTCCTGTAAAGGGCATGGTGGTAATAATAAAAACCGCGGTGTATGGCAACCAATTTGCGGATACCCGATTTATTTAACCTCTCAATTGCGCCAATCCATAGCGAAACATCGGGGTTGAGCGGGTTTTTCACCATTACCGGAATATCAACTCCTTTTAAAACTTCAGCTAATTCCTGTACCGAAAACGGGTTCACGACCGTTCGCGCGCCCAACCAAAGAATATCGACTTTGTGTTTCAAACAAGCTTCAACATGCTCAGGCCGTGCAACTTCTACTGTAGTTAGCAAGCCAGTCTGTTTGCGGGCTTCGGTAAGCCATTCCAGGCCAATTTCGCCAACGCCCTCAAAAGTGGAAGGACGGGTGCGTGGTTTCCACAAACCAGCCCTGAAAACTTTTACTTGCGGGATGGCGGCCAATTGCACGGCCGTTTCCAAAACCTGATCATACGTTTCAGCACTGCAAGGCCCACTTATTACAAAGGGGAAATTGTCGGTAGGCAACCAATCCTTAAGCGGAATTATGTCAAACTGTTTTTCCATATATTTTGAACAGGTAAAAGTAAACAAATCAAGTAATAAAAAGGTTGCAGCCATTTGATGGCTAAATATTATTTTGATGTGTTGAAGTGCATTTGGAGTTTTTAGGTTTCTTTTGAATGTGTTTCAAGTTGTTTTAATTGTCCTTTGTCTTGACACAAAGGACCAAAAGTCAAGGCTTTATATAAATTTTACACATCTGTACACCTCGGTAAACACCCGCAAAACAAGGCTTGATAATTTGGGCACAACATCCTGGGAGCAGGTGAAGCTGTGTTTTGCTACGCACATGCCCACGCGGTTTACCTTCGGCTACATCTGCGTAAAATTTCTATAAGG
>CAJAXK010000060.1 GCA_903946925.1 uncultured Bacteroidales bacterium
GAACAAAATATTGCCCTCAAAGGATGGGCAAACCTTGTTACCGGCAAACTGAAAAATTCTGCCACCCGCTTCAAAAAAGGCAAATCTGGGATGGTTCTAAGAGGAAAAGGCACAAAGTATGAACGTGCTGAAGATAAACTGGTAAATTCCATAAGCCGGAAAATCTACATGGCTTCCGGACTTGCCGAAGGAGTGGGATTCAAAATTGAACGCCATGGGATTTTCGTTCATAAAGGCGTAGGGTATGGATATATCATGCAAAACGGCATGGTAATCCGTGGTTCCCGAAATCCTAAATTAAAAGTTAAAATGTCCGGGCCTATCAACCGAAAACCCGTAAACTGGTTCAACCCTCAGATTAATGCCTATATCCCCGAATTGGCCAATAAAATTGCTACTATCAATGCGGATGCTGCAATCAATCAATTACATGTAAATATCAAGTGATTTTATCGAAAACACGTTCAAACCTCATATTTCCTATAAATCGTCTTATTAATATACAATATTAATTACTCAATTTTATGATATGCGTTTATTATATAGTTACTTTTGAAGTGTATAAGAATAGAGCTTCAAAATAAAAATCATATCCATTTGATGTCATTTGTAACCGCTTGTAAATGTTTATTGTCGTTTAATTTTTAATTTGGATGTATGGAAACAAAATATCTTATTGCGCTGATTTACAGATACAAAAGAAATACCCTAATTACAACTAATACGGAAATCAACACAAATGGTTAGTTATACATAGATGTTATAGCCGATTTTAAACCAACATTATCACAATGACAAAATTTATTATACAAACACTGACAACGTTGCTAATTATAGCAAACGTAAAAGCCCAACCACCTGCTGGTGCGGTAGCGGCTAAACCAAATATCATTTATTATGCAGGTGGAAGCTGCAAATTTTATGATATCAATGACAACTTACTACTTTCAGTAGATGCTGCCGAAGCCGGATGGTCAGCCACTCCTGCAAAAACAGCATGGGCAGTTGTAACACCAAGTAATGGAGGATACTATGAATTTCCTAACTATAGCAACAACTCACCTACCCATAATATGGGACAATACCTGCAACCATTTTGGAAATCAGATACCATTTACAATGAGCTGGTGCTTTTGAATGGGGTAAATACTACAGCAAACCTCATGTTTAAACCCTCCAAAATTATTTCGGTTACCAATTATGATTTTTCTCAATCATTTATTCAAAATACGGACTATTCAGTAACAAGAAATGTGATCAAACAACTAACAGCAAAAGTTTCTTCTTCTGTTTCAATTGTAGCTGGAAAAAAGGGAAATGGACAGCCCAATGGTTTGATGAATACCAAAGCCATTTCTTGGACTTGTGTTAGTTACATTCCAGACAGAACCAATTGGAATGGCTCATCATTGCTAGGATACAAAGGCGATAAATTACCTAAAACCATGACTAAATTAAAAGCAGGTCAACCTGTTAAAATTCAGGCTTATGGTATGAGTATTACGGCTGGACTTAATGTAAGTGGCTTTGCCGGAGATGATAAAAATTTTACTCCAACTGCACCTTATATGCATAGTTATGTAGATTTATTGGAGAATGCTTTGGAAGCAAGATTTGGTTCCGATATTACCATGATTAACGGTTCTTGTGGAGGTAAAATGGTAGCTTGGATAGATCAATATTGCGAGAGTATGGTTGTGCCAAATGTTCCTGATTTAGTTATGTTAGACATGGGAATGAATGACATTTGGGGAACAACCTCAAATGCAGCTTTTAAAGCAAGTATGCAATCGTGTATCAATAAAATAAAAACGGCTAACCCCAATACTGAGTTTATTCTCTTAGGCAATATGTTGCCGGATGTGAATTCGCAGGGGGCTCCATCTAATGGCGATGTGTTGATGTATGGATTCTTATCTCAACTCAAAAGTTTGGAAACCACAGGCATTGCAGTTTTTGACATGACCACTTTAAGCGATACCATTTATAAAAGAAAAGGCGCTACACATTGTCATTCCAATTCACTGCATCCTAACGATTACTTAGCCAGATGGTATGCACAAGGTTTGGCTGAATTATTTAATGATGGAAGCGTTATCAATAAAACGACTAAAAAATATTATGTAAATACAACTGGCAACAATACGGATGGATTGAGTATAGCGAATGCATGGACAAGCTTGGATAAAATCAATACCAAGAATTTCAATGCAGGTGATACCATAGTTTTTGAAGGTGGAAAAACATTTGCAGGTAACCTTGAATTTGATAACAATGATGGAAATTCAGCTATAAAGCCAATGATCCTAACTACTTATGGGTCTGGTCAAGCCACCATAAACACAAATCTAACAACAAAATGTGGATTTAAAGCCACCAATACACAAGGTTTCCATATCAGTAATCTTAAATTTATTGGACCTGGAAATGGAACCCAAAAAGACATTGATGGCATGTTGTTTTTTACAACCAATCAAACTGGATATTTAAGCAATATTCAAATAAAAAACTGTGAAGTAAGTGGTTTTGGCTATTGCGGAATTCGTTTCTATTCCAACTGGGATGCCAATGTAAAAGCAGGTTATAAAGATGTAATCATCGATCAATGCAAAGTTCACGATTGTAGAGAAAACGGCCTAGTATCATTTGGTTATGATGTGCAAACAACTAATTTTTACCACCACAAAAAATTCACCATAAAAAACACAGAGGTGTATAACATAACAGGTTATGCCTCTTCAACACATAAAGGAAGTGGAATAGTTTTATCGCAAATAGATTCTAGTATAATAGAACGTTGTGTTGCCTACAATACAGGAACTGCAAATTCCGCATGCGGTGGTCCGGGAGGAATTTGGGTATGGGCAGCCAATGCAATAACCATCCAATATTGCGAAAGCCACCACAATTCATCAGGAACTTCTACCGGTTGCGATGGATTAGGATTTGACCTTGACGGTGGTGTTACAAATTCCATAATCCAGTATTGCTATTCACATGACAATGATGGTGCAGGATACCTTTTAGGAAATTTTGCAGGAGCAAGACCTTGGGGCAATAATACAGTAAGGTATTGTATTAGCGTAAACGATGCCAAAACCAATAATTCAGCAGTAACATTATTTACAGCACCTAGCACCACATGGAATGGACTAAAACTTTACAACAATACCATTTATGTAAGTCCATCTTCCAAAAACAAATACTCAACTTTTGGTGCTTTTCAAATGACAGATTATGGAACAAATATGTCAGGTGTGGAATGCTATAACAATATTTTTTACACTACTGGTGGACTACCTTTGGTAACTGTTCCAAACACTTTTGTAGCTCAAACACCTAAGTTTATCGGCAATTTATATTATACAAACGGAGAACCTTTTTCAATAACATACGGCAGCAAATACACTTCATTAACAGACTTTAGAAGTGCTGGTTCCTATTGTGAAAAAAATGGCAGCAATAACACTGGTTTATTCGTAGATCCAATTTTAATTAACACCAATAAAAGTCCATTGACCGTTTTTCCAAAACCAACAGATTCTTTGAATGCATTTCATTTTTCTCAAATGTCTCCATGCAGAAATGCAGGCTTAGATTTGCAAACACTTTTTAGTATTAATATGGGCAACCGAGATTATTGGGGCAATACAATAAAAAACGAAAATGCATACGACATAGGATCTTTTGAATGGAAAAGCCAAACTTCAGGTATATTCTCGTTAGAGTTTTCAAGTTTTGCGATATATCCAAATCCAATTGGAAATGAAGACTTAATCATTGATATCACTAAAAACTACAGTCCAAAAACTCAACTTGACTTATTTGATATTACTGGCAAGTTGTGCTTTTCACAAAAATTAATTGAAGGGAAAAACACAATAAGAACACAATCTTTGCCAAAAGGATTGTACATTGTCATAGTTAGTGATGGATTAAAGTCACAATCATTCAAAGTAATTAAGTGTGAGTAAAACCAGCTATAACAGCACCTACAAGAAATTGGCGGTTCAGTGGTTAAATGAAGTTTTGTGCTTCGTAGCAAGTTCAGTGGTGGCAGACATTTTTCGTCTTCGAAATCGCCAACTTCTTGTAGCTGCAAAACGTTCTAACCAATGCAATTAGACATTAAACAATACGTAAAATGACAACAGAGCAAAAACAATTAATTAAGACTGCAAGACTTGCAGGAGTATGGTATTTAATCTTGGCAGTTTCTGGAATTTTGGGGTTTATGATTTTCCATCCGCAAATTTTTGTTACAGATGACCCTCAAAAAACCTTAAACAATTTGATTAACCTTGGGTCTATTTCAAGAATAAGACTTCTATTTGAGCTGGTTATTATTGTTTCGCAAGCACTTGCTGCAGTATGGTTTTATAAACTGTTTTATGACATAAATAAGTGGGCGGCTTCTACACTTGGAATTTGGGGAACAGTTAATTCTGTTGTAATTATGGTTGGTGCAATATCAATGAGTTCTGCCATTGAAATTGCGAACTCATCTTTCCCGACTTTCCAAGAGAAATCTATATTGATACACCTTTTGGGGAAAATAATTACAAATGCGTGGTCAGTTGGTGGTCTTTTTTTTGGGCTGTGGCTTATACCGATGGGTTATATTGTAATCAGCTCTGGAAGAATGCCTATTTGGCTCGGACGAATACTATTTATTGGTGGAATAGGTTACATCTTGCAAACTTTTCTTAAATGTGCAGGAGTTCATAATCCCTATTTAGATATTCTGGTTATACCTGCAACAGTTGGAGAATTTTGGATGATTGGTTATTTGTTAATTTATGGTGTGAGACCAGCAATCAATAGTGAGAAATAATAACATAAATAATGGTGCTAAATGCACTGACTATAACACGGGTTTGGCAAAAGTGGCGGTTCAATTCTCCGCAGACACATTTGTGGTTAATCAAATATTTGTTCTTCATATGAACATTTGTGCTAAAAATCGCCACCTTCGTCAAGCCCGAAAACGTTAATCCCGATTTAAAAACCTCTTAAAATCTAATTCTCAAAAGCAACCCTAACCGGTTGCTTTTTTCATTTCCATCCCTTCCTTCCCCAAAACACCCTCAAAACCCTTTGTCCTTTCCTGTTTTTCCGAGCAGATGTACTTTTCGCCCATTAATCCCAAAACAATGGCCACGAACTACACCCGCCGCATCAACCTCTACATAAATGGCAAAGAAGTGGTAACCGATATCCGCTCCGTTACTTCCGAAATGCAAAAACTGGTCAACAAACAAAAAGACCTTACCATCGGCTCAAAGCAATATGTTGCCGCAGGTGAACGGATCCGACTACTCAAAGGTATTATTGCCGACCACAACGCCCAACTAAAGCAAACAGCCACCGGATGGGAAAGGCTGGTTCAGGTAACCAACAAACTCCAGGGGATGTTGCAGGCCGTTGTTGTTGCCGGTGCTGCTTTTGTCGGCATGGTTGCCGCTGGTAAAAAAGCCGTTTCCATGTTTGCCGAATTTGATGATATGGTTGCCAATGTTGCCAGAACCACCGGCCTAACCAAACAGGAAATCTATGCAATTTCGGAATCACTCAAAAAAGTGGACACCCGGACCGCACAGC
>CAJAXK010000061.1 GCA_903946925.1 uncultured Bacteroidales bacterium
ATTCGTCAAATGTTGTTCTTGCCATTTAATTTATCTCCTGATTTAATTAGTTTACATTCTTTTAATGTCGCAATTGTCAGGTAGCCCAGCTTATAAAGCAGGAGTCCTGACAATTTAGATACTAAACTACCTTCATTTTCAATATTAACGCTTGCTGAACTGGAAGCGTTTACGTGCTTTTTTCTGACCGAATTTTTTACGCTCAACCATACGTGGGTCGCGGCGCATCAAGCCTTCGGCTTTCAGTGCAGGACGGCGTGTTGGGTCCAATTCGCAAAGTGCCCTTGAGATACCAAGCCTCAGTGCGCCAGCTTGCCCTGCAATACCACCACCATCAAGGTTGGCAGTAACATCGAAAGTTCCTACGGTTGCAGAAATTTCAAATGCCTGCAAAACAGTATTTTGTAGTATTTGGGTTGGGAAATATTCTTTATAGTCACGACCGTTAACCGTGATTACACCAGTGCCTTCTTTGATGTAAACCCGTGCAACAGCACATTTACGCCTACCAATAGCATTCGTAGTCTCCATTTTGCTTATTTAATTTCGTTTATGTTAATCTTTTTAGGTTGCTGTGCGCCATGTGTATGTTCGGCACCGGCAAATACGCGAAGGTTGCGGAATAAATCTGCACCAAGGCGGTTTTTTGGAAGCATTCCACGAATGGCTTCTTCAACTACATAAGTTGGTTTTTTTGCCAACATTACCCTTGGGGTGTTCAATTTCTGGCCACCTGGGTGCCCCGAATAATGAACATACACCTTGTCGTTCATTTTTTTGCCTGTAAGACGGATCTTTTCGGCATTAATAATGATTACATTGTCCCCGCAATCCAAATGTGGGGTATAATTTGTCTTGGTTTTACCACGCAGAATCCTTGCAACTTGTGTGGCCATCCGGCCCAAAGTTTCGTTTTCAGCATCTACCAACACCCATTCCTTGGTAATTTCGGCGGGTTTAGGAGTAATTGTTCTGTAGCTTAAAGCGTTCATCTTCCTGTTTATAATGCAGTTAATCAAAAAAGCCCTCTTTGGTATAAAAAGGGGTGCAAAGGTATTATTATAATTTTAAAATCCAAAGACTTATTCACAATATTTTGCGAATAGTTTTAAACCACATGTTAGTTGACTTAGATTTTGGATAAGTGGCGGCAAAAGTAACAATACTTTAAGAACTTTTGAGACAAAAGGCTCACTTGGAAATTTAAAATTGAGATTGGAAAAAGTAGAGATATCCATACTATTACTTTTTTCATAAAAAATTATGTAATCGTAAAATGAGAAAGTATTTCAGATTGTGCTTGTTAGTGAGTGACAAATTGTCTTGTTTTTTAAAAAGGATTGATGTTTGATATTGCGTTTGGAGTTAAAACCCATAATCATCTGTTTTTAATACTTACTTTTGCAAATCGCAACAAAACATTGGTAATGATAATTTACAGGTTAACAATAACTTGAATGTTATCGAAGTGAAAAAAAACTTTTCAATTCCAAACATTTTAAGGAAGACTAAGGTTTACATTGTAAAAATGATAGAATATTAAACGTCAATACATGGCCAAACATAAAAAGAGTGAAACTTCGGGGATGCTTGCCGACATAATAGTTAAAGGTATGCAGGAAAAACTCGGGATAGATATTGTAAAACTGAACCTTTCGGGGATACCCAATTCAATTACCGATTATTTTATAATTTGCCATGGATCTTCCCGTTCGCAGGTTGATGCTATAGCCGATTCGGTGCAGGCAGAAGTTAAAAAAGCTGTTGGGCTAAACCCTTCGCACAAAGAAGGTTTTGAGAATTGCGAATGGGTACTTTTAGATTATTTCGATGTGGTAGTGCATATTTTCCAGGCGGAATATCGGAGTTTTTACCAATTGGAAAAGTTATGGGCCGATGCGCCGCGCGAGGATGTAGCAATTATTAATGTACCAACAAAAACAAAGGTTACGAAAAAATGAGCAACGAGGATAACAACAACAAAAGCGATAAGCCAAAGGAATCAGGTGTGCCCAAGCTGCCGAAAATGCCGAAAGTTAAATTTAACTTTTATTGGATTTATGGTGTGCTGGGAGTAATCTTGTTTGCACTCTACTTCAATAATATGGGAGCTGCCCCAAAAGAAGTAGGATGGGGCGAACTAAAAGGGATGCTCGAAAACCAGGAAATCGAAAAAATACTTTTGGTAAACAAAGAGCAGGCCGAAATATTTATTAAAAAGGACAAACTTGCTTTGCCTAAATTCAAGGATGTTAAGCCAGTGAATTCCTTAGCGGCACCTGCCCCACATTATGTTTATCAAATTGGTTCGGTAGAAACATTTGAAAAGGATGTGCGCGAAGCCCAGGTAAATATAACACCTCCTATTTATGTGAAAAACGAAACCCGCAAATATTGGGGAGGCGACATTTTATCATGGATAC
>CAJAXK010000062.1 GCA_903946925.1 uncultured Bacteroidales bacterium
ATTTTGGCTTTTTATTGGTCAAAATGCTTATTACAATGGTTATAAATACCTTAAATCTTTTGGTAAAACTTTTTTGGCCTAATAGTATTTTAAAATTTAACCCCAGTTTTATTAGGGCTTTCTACTCTAGCAATAATTGTTCCAATTTAATTTCGGTACATTACAGGTTACCTGAATGGCAATCGGTACAAACACGCCTTTTCAAATATGAAGAAATTTATATGTAATTTTGCGGGCTAACCCCGAATAAACCAATTACCCTTTTATGTCCAAAAAACTTCTGTTTTTAACTGTTCTTTTTACTTTTTTTATTTGCGCTTGCCAACAGGGGCAAAACTCACAGGCACAAGCTCAAAGCTCAACCGGAGTGCATAAGGTAATTGTAAAAGAAGTGCTGCAAACAAGCAAATACACCTATTTGCTTGTTGCTGAAAATTCGGAGGAAACTTGGTTGGCTTTGCCCAAAATGGAGGCCAGCACCGGCGAAACCTATTATTATAGAAATGGTTTTAAAATGACAGATTTTGAAAGCAAGGAACTAAAAAGGAAATTCGCGATAGTTTATTTTCTGGAATCCATAAGCAAAACACCTGAAATTGTTACGCGTGAAGCAATGCCTAACCCTCACGCTTCCATGCCACAAACCATGGATACAGCTTCTACTGCCGCCTACACTGCCAAGGTAATTGTGGAAAAAGAAAATGTAAATGTACCGCCCGCTGAGCAAGGCATAACAATTGCCGAATTGTTGGGAAACAAGCAAAAATTTGCTGGCAAAACGATAAGGATCAAGGGAAAAGTTACCAAATTCAATTCAAAAATCATGAAGCGGAATTGGATTCACTTACAAGATGGAACCGAATACTCAGGAAAATTTGATCTTACAGCAACCACTGATATTGAGGCGACTGTGGGCGAAACCATTACGCTCGAAGGCACAATAACGCTTGATAAAGACTTTGGATATGGATATTCCTACGAAGTATTGATGGAGGATGCAAAGCCAATTAAATAAGAAAATTGCTATAGAGCCTGTTTTATTCTGTAAAACAGGCTTTGTTCATTTAACCAATTATAAAGCGCAACTGATGATAACTAAAGCAAACATGATTTTGGCAATAAGTTGTTTGTGTTCGGTTTTGTTGCTTTCGTGCAACAACACTGATGTAAAAACTGGCCAAAACAAAGTTCAGGGTACTGATACACAGCAAAATGAAGCACAATCGGTTTCAGGTGAAAATCGTACAATGTACGAAACCGCATTGGTAACCGATTCGTTGAATACAGATATTAGGCTGAAACTCGCAGCCAATTATTACCTCAACAAGGATCTGGAAAAAGCCCAATTTCATTACCTGAAAATCATTGGTTACGATAAAAACAACATGGCCGCTTTGTTCAATCTTGGCAATATTTCTTACGACCAGCAACAATACGGACAGGCCATAAAATACTATGAAGCGTTTTTGGAAAAAGATAAAAACAATAGCAATGTGAGGTGCGATATGGCCACTTGCTACCTCAACCTCGACAACCCTCAGAAGGCTATTCAAATCCTAAAAGAAAATATCAAGCTAAATACCAATCACTTACAATCGCACTACAACTTATCGGTGATACTAAAGCAGGTGGGCAAAACTACCGAATCCGAAAAAGAGCGAGAAATATATAACGCATTGTTAGCTTCGCAAAACCAACAAAACCAATAAAAAAAATCCATTAATCCTTTAAACAGTAAGCACTTAAATAGTTAACAAATGATAAAACGTATTTTCAGGTTTATTTTCTCGTCGCCAATGACAGTTTTTTTGCTCTCATTGTTGGCAATCGTTTTGGCTGTTGCCACATTTATTGAAGAAAAATTCGATACCCAAACGGCAAAACTCTGGGTTTATCAGGCAAAATGGTTCGAGTTGATTTTTGTGCTTTTGATATTGAATTTATTCGGGCATATACAACAATATAATTTGCTGAGCCGTAAAAAATTGGCTGGGCTTTTGTTTCACAGTTCGTTTATAATCATCATTTTAGGTGCGGGAATTACTCGTTATTTCGGGTTCGAAGGTTCCATGCCAATCCGCGAAGGCGAAACTTCCAATATTATGTACCTGAGCGAACCTTACCTTCAGGTTTCAATTTATGAAAAGGGCAACAAAAATGAAGTCAGCAAACCATTTACTATCAGCAAGTTCGCCAAAAATTCCTTCCATGCCGAATTGCTTACGGAATCGAAAGGGAAAATAGAACTGGATTATAATTCCATTATTCCAAATGCGGTTCAGAGGATAAAGGAAAACCAAACGGGTGGAAAAAATATCCTTGAAATGATTGTCGCCAGCCAAAATGGACAACAAAACCTGTTGATTGAAGATGGCACAAACAAGACTGGAAGCAATATTGCCATAGGGTTTAACAATACCGATGCAGGAAACACAATTAGTGTAACCGACCAAAATGGAGTACTGAATTTTGTTTCGGCTTCGGCGGTTGTTGTTGGCGATATGGAAATGAAACCCGAGGATACAATCCCTGCAAACACACTGACTGAATTGCTTGGCGAAAAAGTATATGCCGTGCAAGGTTCAATTTTTCACCTAAACTATTTGTATAAAAATGCCAAAATGCAATGGGAAGCCGGCAAACCGGACGAAAAAGGTTCCGATATATTGGTGTTGGATGTAACTATAAATGGCAAAAAAGACCAAGCAAATGTATTTGGTGGTTCGGGTTATATCATGAATTTACAAAATTTCACTTTCGACGGATTAAATGTTCAAATAGGGTATGGCGAAAAGCCCTTAGAGTTGCCATTTTCGATTAAGTTGAGGAATTTTACCCTCGACCGCTATGCCGGTTCCATGAGTCCATCATCTTATTCAAGCGAGGTTACACTGATTGACAACAGGTACAACCTGAAAGAAGATCATACAATATTTATGAACAATGTGTTGGATTACAATAAGTTCAGGTTTTTCCAATCCTCGTACGATGCTGACGAAAAAGGCACAATCCTTTCGGTGAACCACGATTATTATGGTACAAAAATCACCTATTTCGGGTATCTTTTAATGATTATTGGCTTTATCCTTACCTTGTTCAACAAGCACTCACGTTTTTATATGCTTGCACGGAAAATAGCTGAAATAAAACAACTTAGGAAAATAGGAACATTGATTGTGATTTTTATGTTTGGATTGTTTTCCTTTTCGTTGGCCCAGGAAACCCCTCAAAAACCGGTTTCTATTGACCATGCCGATAAATTCGGTCATTTGCTTAGCCAAACCTTCGATGGCCGTTTTGAGCCCGTACATTCGCTGGCTTACGATGTGATGCACAAAATTTCGCGAAAAGATGAATTCGATTTGGCCGGCAAAGGCAAAATGAACGCCATGCAGGTACTCATTGATATGCTTATTTCTCCTGACTTTTGGAAAGAACAGGAAATTATTTATGTGAAAGAAAAATCGGTGCAGGATATAATCGGGATAAATTCCAAATATGCCAAATTCCTTGATTTTTTTGATGAAAACCAGCAGTACAAGCTTCAAAAATATGTAGATGAAGCTTTCCGCAAAAAGCAATCGGAGCAAAATAGTTTTGATAAGGAAATTATAAAAGTGGATGAGCGGATGAATATTTTTGTGATGGCGATAAAAGGGAGTATGCTAAAAATATTTCCCGATCAGCTCGACAAAAACAACAAATGGGTAAGTGTTGACGATAAGGAATCCATGCAACCGCTAACTGGTGCAATAAAAATTATTAACGAAGATTTACAATTGCAACAGTTTAATTGCCGGAACATTATGATTGCTTATGTTACTGAGGTTCAAACAGGAATAGCGTCAGGTGATTATGGCAAAGCTGATAAAATAATAGGTTATATGGCTAGTATTCAAAGGAATTCTGCCAGCCCAGGATTGCTTGCCTCGGAGTCGAAAATAAACGTTGAAATCCTTTACAACAAATTACAGATATTTATTGTGCTCCGCAATTTCTATTCAATATTAAGCGTGGTTTTGTTGTTGTTAGCCTTTATCGAAAACCTGCAAGTAATTAAAAACAAGTTTGTTACCTGGAGTTTGAACATTTCGATTGGTTTGTTGGGCATTGGTTTTGTTTACCACACCGTAGGACTTATCATGCGTTGGTACCTAACCGGCCATGCGCCTTGGAGCAACGGTTACGAATCCTTGTTATTGGTAGCATGGGGCGGTTTGCTTGCTGGGTTCAGTTTTGTAAGGTATTCGAAAATAACTTTGGCCGCAACCGCATTGCTTGCATTTTTTATGCTGATGACAGCCAGCCACAGCAGCTACGACCCACAATTGACTAACCTTCAACCAGTTCTAAAATCCTACTGGCTAATTGTGCATGTAGCTACGCTCACCATCAGCTATGGTTTTCTTGGCTTGGGATTTTTTCTTGGGTTGATAAACCTTTTCATCATATTGTTCAAAAACACGAAGAACCGAATCAAATTGGATTTGATTTTAGCCGAATTAACCTATATAAATGAAATGAACCTTACAGTTGGCATTGTGCTGGCAACCATAGGCACATTTTTAGGCGGCGTTTGGGCCAACGAATCCTGGGGTCGTTATTGGGGATGGGATGCTAAAGAAACCTGGGCCTTGGTAATTGTACTTGCATACACATTGGTATTACATCTCCGTTTTATCCCAAAAATGAAATCGGTTTATGCTTTTAACGTAGCCTCGGTTCTGGGTTTCGCCAGTGTAATAATGACATTTGTTGGCGTTAATTATTACTTGTCCAAAGGCTTGCACAGCTACGGAGCTGGCGACACGCCGGTTTTCCCGCTCTGGGCTTGGGGAATCATCCTTTCGGTGATTGCCCTGATAATTGGGGCAGGGATCAAACAGAATCTTACAAAGGCTGATTTGACAAATAATAATCCTGACCAAAATGAATCCGTGATTTAAATTGACCAAAGGGATTAGATTTTTGTTTGGATATTCTGCGAACGGATTTAATTTTTACCATCTAAAGCAATCATTAACAAGTATATAGATTAGTAATTCGGTTAAATAATTAATCTTAGCATGAATTTTGCAAGGGTTTTATTCTCAGCACAATAATATGATATCAATGTTCTCAAATCACTTGTTTTACAATGGCTCTGAAAGGGATTGATTCTAAACTCGCAATACTTTTTACTATACTTATTCTGTGTAGTTTAAAGTTCAATGTGGGTGCCCAGGAGTCGAAAACAGGATTGGAAACTTCGCAAACTGAGTATCCAAATGTAGTTTGGGTAAAGAACTGGCCATCAAACGGGAATGGAACATCAAAAAAATTAAAGGATAGGTTGAATGCCGTAGTTTTTGGCATTAAACCCCGAGTTCTTTGTAATCCAGTTTCGGTTTTAGCCACCAATCTGGATGATTATTGGGTTTTGGACCAAGGTGGGAATACCATATTTCGGGTGGAAGAAGAATTGGGTGAAATCCCCCAACCGGTTCATAAAACTGATTTGCCCTTATCATCCCTTGTCGGGATATGTTCCGGTCCAAATTCAAGCATACTTTTTACAGATTCGAAGGCAGCAAAAATTTATGAAATTTTGCCGGGGAATAAAAAGCTTAAAATCTTTAATGACACTTTGACCCTGGATCAACCAACAGGAATTGCATATTCGGCTCAACGCAAGGAAATTTGGGTTGTTGAAACCAAAGCGCATCGAATTGCCATTCTAAACGAAAAAGGAGATTTAATTAGGAGGATTGGTAAGCGTGGAAATGCCCCCGGAGAGTTTAATTACCCTACCCATATTTGGATTGACAAAAAGGGATTTGCATATATCACTGATGCATTGAATTTCAGGATTCAGGTTATGGATTCCGAAGGAAAGGTAGTTTCAGTTTTTGGTGAAGCTGGTGATGGAAGTGGTTTTATGGCCAGGCCAAAAGGGATTGCAACCGATTCTTTCGGCAATATTTATGTTGTTGATGCCTTGTTTCATGTGGTTCAGGTGTTCGATATAAAAGGGAATTTCCTGTATAAATTTGGCAATCAAGGTCATGCGAATGGTGAATTTTGGATGCCAAATGGGATTTTCGTTGACGATAAAAACTACATTTATGTTGCCGATACCTATAATTCAAGGGTGCAGATTTTTCAATTAATCCAACCTGTAAACAAATGAAAAGGCTTGTAAATCTGATAATTATAACCACATTCTGCTTTCTGGCCAAAGTAGAAGCCCAGTCTATCGTAACCACAAAACATAATTTATCTGTCAGTGGAAGCGGTACTGTAAAAGCCACCAGCGAAACCGAGATTTGCCTGTTCTGCCACACCCCTCACAACAGCAGGACTGTAGCCCCACTTTGGAACCGTAACGATCCGGCATTGACCTATACCCTTTATCAAAGTTCGATGCTTAATGCCTTGCCAGGCCAACCTGACGGGACATCTATACTTTGCCTGTCGTGCCACGATGGGACGGTGGCCTTGGGAAGCGTTTTGAGCAGGCCTTCGGCAATAAGCATGACAACAACTGGGGGTTTTCTGCCAAGCGGGGTAAGCAACCTTTCACAAAATTTACGCAACGACCATCCGGTTTCATTTGTTTACGATGCTGCTTTGGCTACTGCTGATGGACAGCTAAAGCCTCCATCCGGGATTAGTCCACCTGTTGCACTCAAAAGTGGTAAAGTTCAATGTACATCTTGCCACGATCCGCACAAAAATATCTTGTCCGATTTTTTGGTTGCCACTTCGGTAAATTCCAATTTGTGCAACAGTTGCCACCAGCGCACCTATTGGACAGCAAGCAGCCACAGCACTTCCACCAAAACCTGGAACGGCACGGCTCCTGACCCATGGCCTTATACCCAGCCAACTATGACCACCGTAGCTCAGAATGCGTGCGAAAGTTGCCATAATCCCCATAACGGAGGGAGTAATGTTATGCTTTTGAAATATCAAGCCGAAGAAAGCAATTGTTTGGATTGCCACAATGGGAACGCAGCTACAAAAAATATTTCTGCCCAATTTGCAAAAACTTACAAACATAATATAACTGTCTATACAAATATACATGTAGCGAATGAAGCTACCCAGGTTACCAATATGCATGTTGAATGTGTTGATTGCCATAACCCACATGCTGCAAAAAATCTGGCTGCAACCGCTCCGGCTGTCAACGGTTTTTTGACAGGTGTAAAAGGCATAAACCAAGGTGGTGTTGCTGTAAATCCAGCAACCAACTCGTATGAAGTTTGTTACCGTTGCCACGCTGGAAGTACCGGTTCCCCAGCTTCAGCCACAGCCAGGGTAATCATACAAAATAACACAAGGCTTGAATTTGCACCAGGAAATCCTTCTTATCATTCAGTTGCAGCAGTTGGGGTTAACACCTCTGTACCAAGTTTGCTTACTCCCTGGACCATAACAAGCAGAATGTATTGCACTAATTGCCATGCAAGCGATGGAACAGCATCCCCGGCTGGGCCTCATGGTTCGATATATCCACAAATTTTAAAGTTACGATATACAAAAACTGATGGCGCTACTAATTCTGCTGGTACAGTGGACAATTTAACAAACCATGCGCTCTGCTATAGTTGCCATAGCCGAACAACTATTCGTAGTGATGTCACTTTTAAGGAACATAGTAAACATTTGGATGCCAGAACACCTTGTAATACTTGCCACGACCCGCATGGAATAAGTTCAACGCAAGGCAACGGATCTAACAATTCAAATTTGATTAATTTCAGGACAGGGGTTGTTACAGCTAGTCCAGGAAATGGTGCTATTAGGTTCGAGGATCTAGGTAATAATAAAGGACGTTGCTATCTTGTTTGCCATGGAGA
>CAJAXK010000063.1 GCA_903946925.1 uncultured Bacteroidales bacterium
AACACTCTGCAACAACACTTTGATGCTCGATCAATTTATGTGCGTGTTTGCTATTAACCCGAACACAGCAAAAAATCAAAAACTTGTCAAAGAATTACTGGATTATGGTAAAATCGCCGCTTAAAACTTAACGGAGTATTGTCAATAAAACAAGCTTCTAAACATACAGGATTGGTTGAACTTAATACTAATAATATTGATTTATTAAATGGGAAATACCAAGAAAATCCAGTCAGACCTGACACCACAAGAATAACTACACTTTCATGGGAAATATTTGACCATGGTTATAATGTTGACAAATCGAAGGGGTATATTGAATTTAAAGTTATTAATTGCAACAATATCTTGGTTAGTATTCATGATAGTGATTCTATTGTAAAATCAAGAGTATTTCAAGGGGAAATTAAAGATGGTTATTTCCAATTTAATAGAAAATATTTAATAATTCCAATGATTTTTGTAAATCTATTCAGAAATAGAATCATTAGAGTTGGAATTTTAGATAATAATAATCTAATAACTGATTATGCCCAATTATCTTTTGGAACACTTTACGTTATTATTCCTTTTTTAAATAAAAATAATCAATTCGATGTTGAGTTTAAAAAAAGAAATTAGTATGAACAACTGCATACAACAAATAGAACATAAACGCATTCGTACGCCCCAAAGCCAAATCGCAGCCATGAACCATCCCACGACTGCGATTTTATTTTGCGTTGAACTTACCGGCTCTGCGTGTAATCCGCAATCCGTAAATGGTTATTGGTTATTGGCTCCAACCGGCAATCCGCAACCAGCAATCGTAAATGGTTATTGGTTATTGTCCCCAATCCGAAATCCGAAATCCCCAATCCGCAATCCGCAATAAACTTCCCACATCCTAATTATTTTCTTAAGATAAAACCCTGTTTTTTACAGTAGAATAATTATTTGAATTATATGCAAATGAAACAATCTGCTATCATAAAATCTGTAATTTTGGCACCTTAAACCAACAAAATGAAAAACATAATTTTTATAGCCCTTATTGCCGCATTTGTTGCAGGCTGCGCTGGAAACTCAACAAGCACCGATAATTCAGCAAAGAGTACAGCCGTTGCTGTTGCTAATAAAACAGTTACTTTGGCAATAGAAGGAATGACCTGCTCCGGTTGCGAAAACACCGTTTCGGAAGCAGTAACTAAAGTTGCCGGTGTAGCCACCATAAAAGCCTCACATCTCGATTCAACAGCAGTTGTAAGCTTTGATTCCACGCTCACCAACGTTTCGGCGATAGGAGCTGCTATTGCTGAAGCTGGTTACGACTTTAAAGGCGAGAAAATTTCGTCAGCACCTGTTGAAACCAAGTAATTTATCACCTTTTGCAATTATGACCTTTATGTTTGGGTAAAATTTCGGTTCCCGGGAAAGGTAGTTTTTTGCATTGTCCCAAACCTAATTTTATCAAAACACTTACTGAACTTGTTGCTTTTTTATTGTTCCTCCATATCCAAATCCATCATACCAAACTAAAATGAAAAAACACTTATTTCTTTTGCCAGCGATTGTCATTTTAATGGCATTTACCCGTTTATCGGCCCAGTCGGCAGTTTCACCGGCAGACACATCGCAATATCCGTACTGGATTTCGATGATGCAGGATCCAAATGCCAATTTTTTCTCCATTCAAAGCGCATTTAATACCTATTGGAAAAACAGGGAAATAACCAAAGGTTGTGGATGGAAACCATTTAAAAGATGGGAAAGCACCATGCAATGGCGTGTTTCACCTGAAGGGAAAATGCCTTCACCCGATGCGGTAAAAAATGCATACGAAATCTATGTTTCTAACAGGGACAACACTAAATCCCCTGCCGGGGCATGGGTCAGTCAAGGTCCTAACGACTTGCCCGATGGTAAAGGATACCGGGGACTTGGACGTGTGAATGCCATAGCTTTTCACCCTTCAAACCCTTCAATAATATACCTTGGAGCACCAGCCGGAGGATTTTGGTTTACTACAACAGGTGGAAACAACTGGACAACAACCACCGATATGCTTCCTACCTTGGGAGTTTCGGCAATAGCTGTTGATCCTGTAAACCCTTCAATTATATATATTGGAACCGGCGACCGCGATGCCAGCGATGCACCTGGAATGGGTGTTTACAAAAGCCTCGACGGCGGTTTAACCTGGGCTCCTTCAAATACCGGAATAAGCACATCCATTGTCGGTACTTTGTTAATCGATCCTATTAATCCTCAAATCATCTTTGCTGGAACAAATTCAGGTTTGTTTAAGTCAACAGATGGTGGTGCAACCTGGTTAGGCAAAAGTGGTGGATTTTTTAAAGACATGGCTTTCAAGCCAGGAAACCACAATATAATGTACGCCAGCTACTCGGGAATGTTTGTCCGTTCGACCGATAATGGGGAAACCTGGACACAAATAACCAATGGTATTCCTGATGGGGCACGAGGCGTTATTGGTGTATCGGCAGCAGATCCAGAAGTTGTTTATTTAATGTTGGCAAAAGGCGACAACGGTTTTAAAGGTCTTTATAAATCAACAAATTCAGGTGTCCAGTTTACTGAAATGTCGGATTCGCCTAATATTATGGACTGGTCGTGCGATGGTTCGGGTAGTGGCGGACAGGCTTGGTACGATTTAGCTTTGACTGCAGATCCAACAAATGCAAATACAATTTATGCAGGAGGTGTAAACGTTTGGAAATCGACGGATGGTGGTGCAACTTGGCAGATAAATGGTCACTGGTACGGAGGCTGCGGGGTAGCTGCTGTTCATGCCGACCAACATATTTTTAAAGTAAACCCATTAGACAATAAAATATACATTGGCAACGATGGCGGGATATATTGGACCAACAATGGAGGTTCGGCATGGAATGAAATATCGACAGGCTTGGTAATCAGCCAGGCGTATAAAATTGGGCAAAGTGCTACAGTAGATGATTTGGTTATAAATGGATATCAGGATAATGGAACATCACTTTTTGATGATGGTGTTTGGACCGCAGTTAATGGTGGCGACGGTATGGAATGTGCTATCGACCATATTAATTCGGCTTACAAGTACGCTACAGTGTATTATGGTTCCATTAACAGGATTAATGGGGTAAATAACCAGGGGCAAATTGCGGGTAATGGCGTAAATGGTATAACGGAGGAAGGGGCATGGGTAACACCTTTTATCCTGGATGAAAATGACCCAAATATCATGTTTGTGGGTTACAAAAATGTTTGGCGAAGCGAAAATGTTAAAGCTGCAAATGTTAATTCAGTAAAATGGAAGAAAATTTCGACCATCAACACTGGCAACCTCGATGTACTTGAACAATCGCCCGTAAACACAAATTTACTTTATGCTTCAAGTGGCAGCGCTTTGTATTTTTCGAGTAATGTAAACGAAGCCTATCCTTCATGGTCGAACATTTCGGCATTGCTTCCATCAAATATTGCAATATCCGACATGGAGGCCAGCCCTTATGAAGAAAACACTGTTTATATCCTACAGGATAAAAAAGTATTCAAATCAACAGATCGAGGCCTGACATGGGAAGATATTTCGGGAAGTTTGCCACAAATACATTTCAACAGTATTGTTTATTACAAAAACAGCCAGGAAGGCCTTTACCTTGGTTCAGATGCCGGTGTTTACTATAAGGATAAATCGATGGCTGATTGGATTCCGTTTAATGATGGAATGCCTGTGAGTGCTTCGGTGAGGGAACTGGAAATTTTTTACGACCCAACCTCCCCTGCCGGCGACAGGATTAAAGCAGGCACTTATGGGCGCGGCATGTGGAAATCAGATATGTATTTTGCAATGCCGGTAGCTGATTTTACAGCCAGCCCATTAATTATCCCGCCGGGATGTACGGTTAATTTTAAAGATTTGTCGTCAGGTGTACCATTCCAATGGAGTTGGAACTTTACCGGTGCAACCCCATCGGGAGCAACTTCGCAAAACCCTGCAAATATTGAATATGGCCTTGCCGGAACCTATAATGTTGAACTTACTGTTACCAATCCAGCCGGAAATAATTCAATCACAAAAGTTGCCTATATCACTGTAAGCGATACGGTTAAACCTATACCAGGTTTTTATGGAAACCCACAGGCATATTGCAATCTGACGGAGATTGTTAAATTTGTTGATACTTCAAAATATTGCCCCTATGCATGGAATTGGACGTTCAGCCCTAATACGGTAATTTTCGAAAACGGCACATCTGCTTCTTCCGAAAACCCTGAAGTGTTGTTTACTCAGCCTGGCTCTTATTCCGTAACACTTGCGGTGGCAAATGCCAATGGTAACCGATCGGTAACAAAACAAAACTATATCAATGCCGGTGGTTTCGCAACGCCATTCACCGAAGATTTTGAAAGCAATTCGTTTACTACAAAGGGATGGACAATCGAAAATCCAGATAATGAAGTTACCTGGGCTTTGACGGAAGTAACCGGTAGCAATCCCGGCAACAAGGCCGCGTGGATGAATTTCTTTAATTATCCTGCTCCCGCAGGCCGCCGCGACAGGTTGATAAGCCCAGTACTTAATTTTACAGGGAGCAATCCTGTTTTCCTATCGTTTAACCACGCTTATGCCAGCCGGTACAGCACCTTCTCCGATTCATTAATTGTTCACATTTCAGAAGATTGCGGCATTTCGTGGGAACGATTGCTGTCTCTTGGTGAAAAAGGGCAAGGTACTTTTGCAACCGTACCAAAACAAACTACATTTTTTGCACCAGATTCCCAGGAACAATGGTGCAGCGGAACTTATGGAAGCCGGTGTAATTTAATTGACCTGACTCCCTGGGCAAACAAACCTAACATTCAGATTGCCTTTGAATCGTTCAATAAATATGGGAATAACTTGTACATCGACAACATTAATATTTCAAGTACTGTTTCGGTAAAAGATTTGAATGAAGCGAATAGCAAAATTCAGGTTTTCCCTAATCCAACAACTGGTACGATAAGCATTTATTCGGCTCAACATGTTGAGGATTTGTCAGTTTCAATTTTCAATTCTCAGGGATCCCTTGTATATTCTAATAAAGTAAAACCCACCACACACCTGTCCGAAACAATCAACCTTCAAAACCTATCAAAAGGAGTTTATCTGATGAAATTTTCCGGCAGCAATACTTCCGAACAGCAAAAACTGATAATCAAATAATCCAGAATACCTTTTTCCTGAAACAAAGAAAAACCAAAGCGGTTTTTGGATTTAAACCAAAAAGCCTCCCGAACAGGAGGCTTTTTAGTTATTTGTCAATTACAGGAATTATCTTCTGAAACCTTGCACATATTTGTTCAAATCATCGATGGAGGATTCGAACGTAAAGGCATCGTTAACCTTATAATAATTCCCAATATCGAGCGTGTAAGCATAAGCGAATTTGGCAAAATCGAGGCGTGAATCCTCAAAAGTAAATAATAGCATTATTTCTTTTACCTGCGAACTTAACAAGCAGTTGCTTTGTATGATTTGTTTTGCTATTGTGAGCTTGCTATCTTCAAAGTTTTTTGAACTGATACTGCCTTTTGCTGATTGAAAATCCCCGGGCGACATGGGTCTCGGGCAACCATAAACACCATTATAATCAGGAAGCACATAAGGGTTGGCAGAGTTTGCTCCACTGTTGTTCATGCCGGTAAGGCTTCCGGCTTGCTGCGAACCTGCACCTTCGTTGCTGTTTACAACATTTACATTGTTGCCCATGCCATTTGCCGAAACGTTCACATTGTTATTGATGGTTGTATTGTTAACAATGGTTGTTGCACTTCCCATATTGGTCGAAACTCCTTGTGGCTGATAACCAACAACCATTTGTCCGGGGATCATTTCAGATTCGTTCACCACAGGATAAGTGTTCATTAACTTGAGACTATAGCCTTTTTTCTTGCTGAATTTTACAGCATAAGTTGTTTCAGTACCCGGATTCATGTAAACAGTTTTATTAAACTCTTTCAATTTGGGATCATCAAAGAGTATCTTTACCTTGTAGCTTGGTGCTGGCAGGTCGGTAACTTTGATATTTGTTTCGGGTTGGTCATTTTGAAGCATACCGTTGAGGATGACTGAAAACCTCTCGCCGTTTTCGGAGAAAAATATCAGGTTTGAAGTTTGTGCCCGTAATGCCAAAATGCAAAACAATGACAGGGCTAAGAGGAAAATTTTTCTCATTTTGATGGTTCTATATTTTAGGGTTTATGTTAGGTTTTCAAAAAGCCAAAACAAATTTTAAGCCAAAATTAAAAAAATATCACTTATTCCCAATCGCCAAAAATGCTATTAAGCGAAAGCAAACCTATTCTCCGTAAGTTTTCTTCATAATCACACATCAACATCCCACATCTGCAAATGGTTATGGGTTATGGGTTAATGGTTATTGACAGAAACTTTGTAGCGTTGAAGTGTTATTGGTTTTTTAAGCAAAGCCATAAACCGTCATCCCACATCCAACATCTAACATCCAACATGCCACATCCAACATCCACAATCCCCTACTCATCCCCGGCAGCAATCTGGACCTTTGTTATTTCAATATCTCCAGTTTCCACATAAATACTGATCCAGTTATTGTCCTCGCGGTACCATTTATCCTGAACACTGATGCGGATCATATAATCGCTAATCGCCGATTTATCGAGGCTGCGTAGTACTATACCGCCATTTTTCTGACTGTCTTTGCCATAATTAAGATATACTTTTGGGGCGACCTTTCCTGATGAACGTGCCTTTAAAAGAATGTAATTGTTTTTGCGTAAACGAGGCTCAATGGAAGAAAAAGTGAACTTCTTTTCGTTCCCTTCCGTGATTTCGAATGATTGCGAATACAAATCCTGGATTGCGTGATCCGAAATATATTTCCTGATTTTGTTTATCTGAATTCCAGGATATGTATCGGAAGGATTTATTTTGGCCGCAACTTCATAAGCATCAATAGCTTGATCGAAAATTTTGGTATTGTATAACTTATCGGCTTCGCCAAGAGCTTTTGAATATTCTACCTTCCGGGCAAGCTCTATTTCTTCAACAATTTTGTTTAATTCGGTCAACCTTTGTTTTGGATATGATTCATCGGGTTTTATACCAGCAGCCTTTGTGAATGCCGATTTTGCACCAGGATAATCCTTGCCGTTGAATAACGCGTCACCATCCGCAATATAAGACGTGTACATTTTTTCCATTTCCTCTTTTTGCGCCAAAAGCATGGTGTTTATTTCAGCAATTTTCGATTTTGGAAACGTTTCAGAAGGCTTTATTTCGAGTGCATTTTGATAGGCATTCAATGCATCCATAAGATTTTTTGAAGCAAGTTTACTGTCGCCCAAAGCGATTGCTTTGTTATAATTGTCGTCAATTGCCTTGAGTTCTGCTTTAATTGCGGCAATTCGTTCCTGAGGAAATTTTTCGGCTGGCTTCAACAAAGTAGCTTCTTCATACGATTTTATTGCTGCATCAGGGTTTTTGGCTGCATACAATTCGGCAGCAGTATTCAGTGCCTTTGTGTAATTTTCGTCTTTCTGTTTTATTTCGGCCAATAAGCCTTCTATTTCGGCAATTTTATCCTTTGGTAATTTTTCCGAAGGTTTTAAGGCTAAAGCACTTGTATAAAGAGATTTTGCCTCGTTGTAGTTAACCGATTTAAACTGGGCCTCGGCATCGGTTATGAATTTCTGATATTCTTCATCCGTTTTTTTCTGTTCGGCCAAGAACTTGTTGACAGCCACAATTTGATCCTGTGGATATTTCTCCGAGGGCTTTATAGTTGTGGCCCTTTGATAAGGTTCCAGTGCTTCACGGTATTTTTGTTCTTTGAAAAAATTATCAGCCAATGCAATTGCATCCGCATAGTTGGAATTATCGGCATTCTGTTTTGCTATAATTACTTCTAATTCAGCTATTTTAGTGGTTGGGTATTGCTCATTTGGTTTTGCGAGGTTTGCATTTTTATATGCCAATAGTGCATTTTCATACTCTTTTGCAAGCAGTTTTTTATCGCCTTCGGCAACTGCTTTATCGTAAGCAAGTTGCTTTTCCTTAATTGTGGCAATTTCCTTTTCAGTTTCTGCTATTTTCTCAGTTGGATATTTCTCCGACGGCTTCAAAGTGGCAGCTTTTCGGTATTCGGCAATGGCATCGGCAAATTTTTGAGCTGTGAACAACTGATCGGCAGCGGTAATTAAATTAAGGTAACTGTCATCAAGTATTTTTTGCTCTTTAAGCAGGTTTTCTATTTTACCGATCTGGGTTTTAGGATAGGTTTCGGTAGGCTTAATTGAGGAGGCCGCAGTATAGGAAGTAGTAGCTTCGGCATATTTCTTTTCACCTAACAAAATATCACCATCACCAATCGCTTTTGAATAATCCTGATCTTTCTTTAGTAAACCAGCAAGTATCCCATCAATTTCAACAATTTTTGCTTTTGGGAGGTTTTCGTTTGGCTTTAGCACACTTGCATTGGAATACAGTACTTTAGCTTCGCTGTACTTTGCATTTTTGAATTCCAGATCAGCTTCTGTAATCGCTTTCTGGTAATCCTCGTCAAGTTTTTTCTGTTCGGCAAGCAGTTGGTTTACTTTGGCAATTTGTTCTTGTGGATATTTTTCACTTGGTTTTATGCCCGATGCTAGTTTGTATGCTTCCAGGGATTCACTGTATTTCAATCCAGTAAATAGTTTATCTGCCTGTGCAATAGCTTCATCGTAACGCTGACCTTCAGCTTTGTCCTTATCAAGTATAGCCTGCACTTCAGCAATTTTTTGTTTTGGATAGGTTTCGGCTGGCTTTAGCAAGGCTGCACTTTTAAACGCTGCCAACGAGTTGGCAAATTCCTTGTCCGACTGCAATTTATCACCCTCTGCAACAGCTTTGTTGTAGGCATCTTCCAAAGCTTTCAAATCGTAAATCAGCTTTTCTGATTCGGCAATTTTATCGGTGGGATATTTCTCCGAAGGCTTCAAAACCAAAGCTTTTCGGTAATCGGCAATGGCTTCATCGTACTTTTTAGATATAAAAAGCTTATCTGCCGATACAATAGCTGTTTGATAATCGGCTTCCAATTTCTTTTGTTCAGCTATTAGACCGTTGATTTTTTCAACCTGGGTTTTGGGATAGGTTTCGGTAGGTTTAATTTTCAGTGCATTGTTGTAGGAGAGTATTGCTTCGCTGTATTTTTTTTCTGCAAACAAAGCATCGGCAGCACTGACATTGCTAGTAAAACTTTGCTCTTTGTTTTGCAGTTCGGCAAGTATCCCATCAATTTCAACAATTTTTGCTTTTGGGAGGTTTTCGCTTGGCTTTAGCGTACTTGCATTGGAATACAGAACCTTAGCTTCGTTGTATTTTGCACTTTTGAATTCCAGATCAGCTTCTGTAATCGCTTTTTGATAATCTTCGTCAAGTTTTTTCTGTTCGGCAATCAGTTGGTTTACTTTGGCAATTTGTTCCTGTGGATATTTTTCACTTGGTTTTATACCCGAAGCTAGTTTGTATGCTTCCAGGGATTCGCTGTATTTCAATCCGGTAAATAGTTTATCCGCCTGTGCAATGGCTTCATCATAACGCTGCCCTTCGGCTTTGTCCTTATCAAGTATAGCCTGTACTTCAGCAATTTTCTGTTTAGGATAGGTTTCGCTTGGCTTTAGCAAGGCTGCACTTTTAAATGCTGCCAATGAGTTTGCAAAATCCTTGTCCGACAGGAATTTATCACCTTCTGCAACCGCTTTATCATAAGATTCCTGTAAGTTCTTTAAATCGGCAATCAGTTTCTCCAATTCGGCAATTTTATCAACAGGATATTTCTCTGAAGGCTTCAAAACCAAAGCTTTGCGGTAATCAACAATAGCTTCATCGAACTTTTTGGATGCCAGTAGTTTATCTGCCGAACCGATAGCTGTTTGATAGTCGGCTTCTAACTTCTTTTGTTCAGCTATTAAACCGTTAATTTTCTCAACCTGGGTTTTTGGATAGGTTTCGGTAGGTTTAATTTTCAGTGCATTGTTGTACGACAGTATGGCTTCGCTGTATTTTTTTTCTGCAAACAAAGCATCGGCAGCACTGATATAGCCGGTAAAACTTTGCTCTTTGTTTTGCAGTTCGGCAAGTATCCCATCAATTTCAACAATTTTTGCTTTTGGGAGGTTTTCGCTTGGCTTTAGCGCACTTGCATTGGAATACAGCACTTTAGCTTCGTTATATTTTGCGCTTTTGAATTCCAGTTCAGCTTCTGTAATCGCTTTTTGATAATCCTCGTCAAGCTTTTTCTGTTCGGCAATCAGTTGGTTTACTTTGGCAATTTGTTCCTGCGGATATTTTTCGTTTGGTTTTATACCCGAAACTTGTTTGTATGCTTCGAGTGATTCAACATATTTCAATCCGGTAAATAGTTTATCTGCCTGTGCAATAGCTTCATCGTAACGTTGCCCTTCGGCTTTGTCCTTATCAAGTATAGCCTGTACTTCAGCAATTTTCTTTTTTGGATAGGTTTCAGCAGGCTTTAGTAGGGCCGCACTTTTAAATGATGCCAATGAGTTTGTAAAATCCTTGTCCGACTGCAATTTATCGCCCTCAGCTACCGCTTTATCATAAGATTCCTGTAAGTTCTTTAAATCGGCAATCAGCTTTTCTGATTCGGAAATCTTATCGGTGGGATATTTCTCCGAAGGTTTTAAAACCAAAGCTTTGCGGTAATCAGCAATAGCTTCATCATACTTTTTGGATGCCAAAAGTTTATCTGCCGAACCGATAGCTATTTGATAATCGGCTTCCAATTTCTTTTGTTCAGCTACTAATCCATTGATTTTTTCAACCTGGTTTTTTGGATAGGTTTCGGTAGGTTTATAGGTGTTGGCACGGTTGTAGGAAGCAATTGCCTCTGCATATTTAAGGTCCGCAAAATTCTTATCACCTTCGGTAACTGCCTGAGAATAACTTTCATCTGCGGAACGCAACTCACTAAGCAACTTATTTATTTTAACAATCTGATCCTGAGGATACTTTTCGCTACTTTTCAAACCACTTGCCTCGGTATAGGCTGTAAGTGCCAAGTCATATTCCTTTGCAGCCAACGATTTATCTGCCGAAGTAATTGCAAGGGTGTACTTCTCATTAGTCTTTTGTTGTTCGGCAATGGCTGTTTTGGTTTCGGCGATTTTTTCCTGAGGGTATTGTTCAGTAGGCTTTATATTTAGTGCATCCTGAAATGACGAAAGCGCAAGTGGATAATTTCCGGCAGCAAATGCTTTATCGCCATTGGTTATAAATTGTGCATAATTATTGGCATCTGCTTTCTGTTTAGCCAATATTTTGTTTATTTCATCGGTTTTATCCTTAGGATACTTTTCAGTAGGTTTAAATTTAAGTGCCTGACTGTAAGAGCCTAAAGCCTCATCAAATTTTTGATCAGCGAAATATGTGTCGGCACTTGTGATTGCGGCATTATAATTTTCATCCTTCGATTTTAAAGCAGCCAACTGGTTTTGCGCATCGGTAATTTTTTGTTGTGGGTAGGTTTCTTCAGGTTTCAGCTCCGAAGCTTTGGTATATTCACCAATTGATTCAGCAAATTTGTTCTGTTTAAAAAGAGCATCACCATCCGCTATGAATTTCTTGTACGTGTCATCAAGCGTTTTTTGTTGTGCATTTAGAGCTGTTATTGCTTCTATTTTTTCGGCAGGATATTTTTCATTGGGTAATAGTGAGAGCGCATTCCGAAAATGCGATAATGCAGCATCATATTTCTTGGCTTCAAAAGCCTGGTCACCATTCTTAATTGCAATATCATAGGCATCTTTGCGCGAATTGCGTTCCCCAATCAGTTTCTCAATTTCGGAAATTTTTGTTTTTGGATAGGTTTCGGAAGGCTTGATTGCAGAAGCAGATTTGAAACCAATCAATGCCGCATCATAATCACTTGATTTTAAAAGACTTTCGGCACTTACCAAAGCTGCATCGTATCTTTCCTGTTCCGATAACAATTGCGATTCGCCCGATTTGGTTTTATCAAGCATCTCTTTGGGATAGCGGGCTTCGGGTTTTGCCTTCAGGGCTTCCTGGTATTTCAAACGTGCATTTACGAAATCGCGGTTAATATAAAATTGATCGGCAATTTCTATAGCCTTATCGTAGGTTTCCTGAAGTGATTTTTTATCGTTGGTAAACTTATTTATTTCCTGGATTTTGTCTTTAGCATGCTGGTTATCAGGGGTAATTGTAAGAACTTTCTGGTACTCGGCCAATGCTTCGGTGCGTTTTCCTGCCGCCAAAAGTTTGTCGGCACCTGCCAGTAGTTTTACAGCCTGTTCGCCTTTTAGCTTGAAATCCGCTTGCTGTTTTCTTGCATTGGCAATTTTATCTTTAACACTTTTAGTATTTGGCTTTACCGACAAAGCAGTTTCGTAAAACATTACTGATTTATCAAAATCATTGGCAGCCAAAGCTTTATCGCCATTTGAAATAGCTTCGGTAAAATAAGCAGCATCGGTAGGATCAACATACAGGGCACTTATTTGTGCCAACCGATCTTTTGGGAATTGGGCAGATGGGTCAATCCCAATAGCTTTTTGGTATTCGGTTTTGGCTTGTGGATAGTCTTTTTTGTTGAAATAAGTTTCGGCTTTAACTATAATATCTTCAAAAAGTTGTGATTTTAAATTTGGTTGTGCATCAAGTAATTCGTTTATTTCAGCAATTTTTCCGGGTGCGTATTTTAGTTCAGGTTTTATTTGCCGCGCTTTTTCGTATAACTGCAACGCTGTAGCATAATCCTTGGCTGCCAATGCTGCATCGGCTTGCTGTATCACAGGATTGTAAGTGGTTGTATTGCTTTGGGTTTGAGCTTGGCAAGGCTTTGTAACAAAAGTAAAAAAGGTTATTCCAAAAAAAGCAAAAAGTATATATATCGACAGGAATTTCCTGAGTTTGTGGTTCTTCATTGAAAAATTTGGTTTGATTAAAATTTGTGTAGAAAAATAACGGCAGTTTCCCTGATTTATTGGATGCAAACCACTGTTTATAGCTACTTTACTGTTTTTAAGAAAATTTGTGAAAACCAAAATTCTCCTTACATAATTTTACCATCCACCATCAGCAGTTTACGGTCGCTCATATCGGCAAGTTCCTGATTATGTGTAACAATAACAAAGGTTTGGTTAAACTGTTTCCTAAGTGTAAAAAACAGTTCGTGAAGTTCCTTGGCATTGGCAGTATCGAGGTTACCTGATGGTTCGTCGGCAAGTATAACGGAAGGGTGGTTCATAAGTGCCCGCGCGACAGCAACACGTTGCTGCTCGCCACCCGAAAGTGCTGAAGGCTTATGGTCTGCACGATTGGCAAGGTGCAAAAAATCAAGAAGTTCCATTGCCCTTTTATTTGCTGCTTTGGGTTGGATACCAGCTATATAGGCTGGAATGCACAAGTTTTCGATTGCACTGAATTCGGGCAATAAATGGTGAAACTGAAATACAAAACCTATATTCATATTGCGGAATGAGGACAGTTTTTTCTCATTAAATGTTACAATCTCCTGATTGTCGAATAGTATGGAGCCAGAAGTTGGTTTATCCAGCGTTCCAATAATTTGAAGCAAGGTAGTTTTACCAGCCCCTGATGCGCCAACAATCGAAACAATTTCGCCTTTGCTGATTTCCAGATCAATGCCTTTAAGCACTTCGAGGGTGCCATAGGACTTATGGATATTTTTACCCGATATCATAGTGTTTTTCTTGCTGCAAAGGTACAAGTTAATATAAATGAATAAAATTTGAAAATTGGGGAATTTGAGAATGTGGGGATGTGGGGATTTGGGGATTTGGGGATGTGGAGATGTGGAGATGTGGAGATTTGAAAATTTGGGAATTTGAAAATGAGGAATAAAGCAAGGAGGGATGACATTAAAGATTCTAATAATTAGCTTTTGGCCCCTCTAATCTCAAATCATTGGTATATAGATACATATATCAACAATTTCCTCCACTTTCATTTCCATTGCAGTTATCTCCCCAATGTCCTATTTTCTTTTTCCCATTTTCTATTCACCATTTTCTATTTTCTATTTCCCCATTTCCCTATTTCCCTATTTCCCTTTCCTCAACCTTTGGTAATCAATATAATAAAGCACTTTTAACGAAATATTGTTGCGCTGTGGCTCATTGAAGGTATCGGTGAAATTATTGAAATAGTTGCCAGAAACGTTATCCTTTTCGGTAGTTATTTCATTTTTCCAAACAAAGTTCAGGCTGCTTCCGGGGGCAAAAATCCATGCAAAAACCATATCCACATTAAACGAATTGAAGGTAAAATCAGCATTCCCCTCGTAAGTTGGATTGGGTTGCAGCGACCCATCATCAAGGAGGGTATAAAACTGATAGTATTTCCCCTGCGAATAATAATGCCTCACAACCATGCTTAATGATACGTTGTTCATAAATAAATAGTTTCCTTGAAGCGAGTTTTCATACGTATCAATATCCCTGTTGCCAAAAATAACATTTTCACCTTGCCTGCCAGAAAACCCAAAATCATTGATATTTTTATAATACTCGGCTTCTATGGTAAATTTCAAATGGTCGTTGAGCCTAACTATTGGGGAAACGCTTGTGAAAAAACCTTTAGTTTTATCCCGTTCGGCATAAAAAATGCTTACTTTTCCGTCGAGTGCAAAAAGTTTCCTGTAGTCTGTCGAAAAGCCCAAATCGCCCCAAACATTTTTAGGCCGCACATAGTACATTCCTTCCGTCCGGGGTTCGTAATAATCGTAAGTTTCAGCAAAATTGTACCCAGTCCCTGCCCAAATAGTCAAGTATTTCAAGGTTGTCATAAAAGTTTGGTATTTCAAATCAGTAGATTCGGCTTTATGCGTGGTGAAATTATTCCTGTACAAAACTGAAACGGTGTTGTTCATTTCGCGCAAAAGCCAAAAAGGTTTATAGAAATTGTAACTAACACTTGCATCGTTGGCATTATAATTATTGTACAAAGTTAGCCCCATATCATTGGCATCGAAATTCTCATCCATTGTAAATCTGCTAACTTCGAATTGAAAGTTCCCTTTCGTTTTCATTGCCCCAAAACCATATTTAAACCCGGTTGCACCTGATGCTATACCATCGGAATTGCCGGCTGGAACCACAATTTGGCTCAAACCACCTGAAAGGTTAAGCCTGTATGTATTTGATTTATCGTTCAATGTAAAACCCGAAGCGGTTACATTAGCGTTTGGGAAATTGTTTCCGCGCAATACATTGGTGTTTGTGATGTAAACATCCGAGTTGTTTTTCAGTGCCTGATCTATTACAATGAGGTTATAATTTGTCAAAGGATCGGTAAGTATTTTCCTTTTATTTCCATCCTCATCAATGGCTGTTGCGTAAGTATTGGCTGTAAGTGCGTTTAAAAAACCAATTGCCAGACCTCGTTTGTTACGGCCTGAAATTTTTGTGGCATTTATAAGCCGCTGTTGGACAGGGTTTTTAGAGATATACTCGCCCTCTTCCAACGAATCGGAAACACTATAAAACAAAGCAGGTGTTTTGCCAATTCTACGGGAGTAGAAAATATTCCCTTTCATAAATAGGTCAACAGCTTCTTTAAAAAATGGCCGCTGTTCCTCGAAAACGGTCTCGAATGCACTGAGGTTTTTTATTTTATTATCCGATTGCACCTGACTAAAATCGGGTAAAAGGGAAATATCGAGTGTAAAACTTTCGTTGATGCCATATTTCAAATCCATGCCTCCGCCAAACGACGTTGAAGTATTGCTCCCTGCTGTTGAATCAGGAAAATGCTCGGCCTGCAAAACAAGATAAGGAGTTGCCGACAACCTCACTGGTGGTTCAATATTTTCTATGCCTTCCAAAAGCCCCCAATAAGGAAGGTCGTTTTCAGCCTCTAAAATTTCTAACGCCCATTGGTCCGATTCGCGGTAGCGCCTGATGGAACGCGAAATTTGCATCCCCCATACTTGTGGATTGGTGCGGGCAAAACGTAAGGCTGAATAGGGGATTTTTAATTCGGCTACCCAACCTTCGTTGTTTATAACCACTTCACTTTCCCACACTGCATCGTAGGTTTCGTCCGATTCGCGCCAATCAATTTGAACACCAGAGGCCGTAACCAGAAAACTATATGCATCCAATTGGTTGTTATAGGTATCGAATTCGATGCTGAACATATCGGCATTTAGGTTGTCCTCATCGCGCAAGCCTAATTGCCGCAGAATACTGTCGGGATGGGGATCATACATTTGGGCAAGTATATATATGGCAGCATCGTCATACATAATTTTCACTTCGGTACGAAAGGAAGGATTTGCACCATGCACGGGTTTAAACTGGGTAAAATTGCTGTTTGGAAGTACAGAAAGCCATGCAGGGTCATCAGCAATCCCATCAATAATGGGTGCTGTGGTAGTTTTGGCAGCCAATGCAGTTTTTCTTGGGTTCGATAAACCAAAAGAATTATTTGCTGATAAAAACTGACAGAAATAAAGAGAAATAAAACAGAAGAAATAAGTGCGCACAAAAAAGATATTTGCAGCAAAGATATAGGTTGTCTTTTATAAGATTGTTGTTATAAAAAGATTTATTTTAGCAGCGGAATTCAACCTGGATTTTGTGTTGTTTCTTTTCGCCGTTCAGGCAATGATTAGAGTGAGCAAAATCGAAGTTTTTATTTATTTTAGGAATGATTTCGCAAGTTTACGTACAATAAATTCTAATCAGCTAAAAACTAACCATAATAAAAATCCATAAAATCAAATTACGATGAACCTTCACGAATATCAGGCTAAACAGATTTTAAGCAGTTTTGGGGTACCCGTACCAAAAGGTATAATGGCCGAAACCGTTGATCAGGCAGTTGAGGCAGCAAAAGAAATCCAGAAATTATCCGGATCCCAGTTTTGCGTGGTTAAAGCGCAGATACATGCCGGGGGACGGGGCAAAGGTGGCGGGGTAAAACTAGCCAAAACACTTGACGATGCCCGCGAGAAAGCAACCAATATTTTGGGTATGACGCTTATTACCCCACAAACAGGGCCTCAAGGCAAATTGGTTCGTAAAGTGCTGATACAAGAAGATGTATATTATCCGGGAGCTTCCGAAACCAAAGAATTCTACCTGAGTATGCTGCTGAACCGTCAGGAAGGAAAAGTTATGATAATGTATTCAACCGAAGGTGGTATGGATATTGAAGAGGTGGCTGAACATACACCAGAGAAAATTTTCCTTGAAATTATCGACCGTAAAGTTGGGTTGCAGGCATTCCAATGCCGCAATGTTGCTTTTAACCTCGGGCTATCGGGCGAGGCGCACAAAAATATGGTGAAATTCGTAAAGGGGATTTACGATGCCTATATGGGCGCCGATTGTGCCATGCTCGAAATTAACCCTGTGCTGAAAACCAGCGATGATAAAATTTTAGCAGTTGATTGCAAAATGCGATTGGATGGAAATGCGCTATACCGCCATCCAGATTATACAGCCATGCGCGACATTCACGAGGAAGACCCTTCGGAGGTTGAAGCAGGAAAATATAACCTCAATTATGTAAAACTCAATGGAAATGTAGGCTGCATGGTGAATGGCGCAGGATTGGCAATGGCTACCATGGATATTATCAAGCAATGTGGCGGCGAACCCGCTAACTTCCTCGATGTTGGTGGAACCGCCAATGCCGAACGTGTGGAACGTGCTTTCCGCATCATACTGAAAGACCCTTCGGTAAAGGCCATACTTGTAAATATTTTTGGTGGCATAGTACGTTGCGACCGCGTAGCCCAAGGTATTGTTGATGCCTACAAGAACATTGGGAATATTCCAATCCCAATTATTGTAAGGCTGCAAGGGACCAATGCCGAAGAAGCCAAAGAACTGATAAACAATTCGGGCTTGGCGGTTTTTTCAGCAGTTTCGTTGCAAGAAGCAGCAGATTTGGTAAACAAAGTTTTGACGGATTAGGAGTTGAGTCCACTCCGAAAAGTATAGAAAAAGAAAACCACGGAGGCACGGAGGACACAGAGGCACACAGAGTGTTGTTAATCAGCGCTATAGACTTAGTGAACTTAGCGAAGCGATATCACGAACACCTTAAAAACAAGCAATTGTGAGTAAACATAGAGACTTCGCGCCTTTGTGGCAAAAAAAGTCTTTTCGGAGCGGACTCATGGTTTGGAATTTAAACAATAACAGAAAGGGCTTCATTTAATATGAAGCCCTTTCTTTTTATGCTGAATATTTTGATTTTAAGCAGTGGCTATAACCGAAGTAGCATCCACACCTTGCATATTTACAAATGAAACACTTCTCCCCTACCCAGCATTTCCAATATTTCCTGCTTGCGCTTTTGCTTGGTTTCGAACCTTTTGGCAGTTTGCAGCCGCCAGCAAATGGCATATTTGTTGGTTTTGCTTAATGTTTCGTAAAAATCGTATGCCTGTTCGTTTTTCTTTAAATCAATTAAAAAATCTTCCGGCAAGGTCATATTGCTTGGCGAATCGTAAGCCTGCTGCCAACGACCGTCCGATTTTGCATTCTCCACTTGCTTAATTCCTGCTGGTTTCATCCTCCCATCAGCCATTAGGCGTTCAATATGTTCGATATTACGCTTCGACCATATACTCCGAGGACGGCGTGGCGAAAAATGCTGTTTGTAAGAATGTTGGTCAATGGACTTCAACTGTGCATCAATCCAGCCATAACATAAGGCTACGTCCAGGGCTTCGGCATAATTTACCGATGGAATACCGGATCCTTTTTTATAAAACCTCAGCCAGATGCCATCCGGGTTTTGATGGTTTTCTTCCAGCCATTGTTCCCAAATATGCTTTGTGGCAAATGGGATAATTGGCAAATCAGCTTTCGCTATTTTGGTTTGTTTATCGCTGGGCATAGATTTTTTTTCTGTTTTAACCTATTGTACCTTCCTTTTCTTCAATAGTATTTGAATCAACTTTTTTCTTCGTAAACCAAGTGGATGGGTTGAGATAAGCCTTGTATTTATTGAAAAGTTGCTTTCCTAAGAGTATGCCACCGATCCAAAAAGTAACTTCACCGAGTACGATGAGTATAGTTGAAATTGTGATTTTCGCCTTAGCATCAACATTTAAAAAAGGTACACCAAGCAATGATAAAAAGAGCAGGGTTGACAGTGAAATTAAAGCTATTCCTGTTATGAATTTCCAGTTTCTGTGCATTATGAAAGATTTGTTATTAAAACAACAAAAGGCGATAAAGTTCGATATAAATTTCCATTTTCCTCTTTTTAAGATAGGTTTACCACCTTTTTGGTGATATTGATACTTATCAGCAAAATATAGTCAATGAATTGATTGGTAACTATTCAGGGGTTTAACCTTTTGGAGTCAGGAGTTTGGGTTTTGGGCTTAGGTTCATCATCTTATGCGATATTGTGGATTAAGATCAAGCAATATGTGAATAGCAAAGCACCAAAAGCTTAAATCTTTAAATATGACACTTTTCCAGGTTTTCAGGAATACGGTGAATAGTTACAAAAAAATCTGCTGAATAACCTGTTGGCTATTTCAGCGGATTTTTTTTTTGTAACGGGACTGGTTTTATTTTCTGATAGCTTTTTGTTGTTGCTGCTTTGTCATTTCTTCCAAACGTTTTTGGAACGATGATTTCTTTACCGGCTTGGTTTTATTCTCTTGAATGCGTTTGTGGAGTTTATCTTCGTTCACAAAGCGGCGTATAACAAACATTTGGGCAAAAGTAAACAGGTTAGCTAACATATAGTAGTAGCTCAAACCCGCCGAAAAGTTGTTAAAGAAACCAAGGAACATTATCGGCATTAGGTACATCATGGTTTTCATGCCTGGCATCTGCTGAGTTGAGCCCATCATATCGTTGTTCATTTTTGTGTACATGATGGTCGATATCGTCATCAACAGGGTAAACAAACTGATGTGGTTACCATAAAACTGGCTGAGGAGCGGGATTTGTGCAGTCCAGGAATAAATAGAATCGTAACTCGATAAATCGGTTGCCCAAAGGAAAGGCTGCTGCCGAAGTTCAAAAGCAGCGGGAAAGAAACGGAAAAGCGCAATCAAAATCGGGAATTGAAGCAGCATGGGTACACAACCTGCCATTGGGTTAACACCAGCTTTTTTGTACAAAGCCATTGTTGCCTGCTGTTTCTTCATGGCATCATCCTTTTTGGGGAATTTGAGACCAATTTCCTCAATTTCAGGTTTAAGGATGCGCATTTTGGCAGATGAAATATATGTTTTCCAAGCAATTGGAAACAGTACTATCTTTAATAAAATGGTAAGTATCAAAATGATGATACCATAACTCATATTGGTTGACTCAAGCCAGTTGAAAACCGGAATAACTGCAAACCTGTTTATCCACTGCATCAGGAAGAAACTCCAACCCAAAGGAATCTGACGTTCGAGGTTCATCCCATACTGGCGAAGAACTTTATATTTATTTGGCCCAAAATACCATTTCAGGTTATAAGTCTGGTCGCCTTCAACACTGAACGGCAATATGTAAGCCGATTTCATGGTTTTTACATGACGATCCAAATTGTTATCAGGGTAACCAATCGTTTCAATATCAGTACTTTCAAATTTATCTTCGGCAATCAAAGTAGCCGAGAAGAACTGTTGCTTGAACGAAACCCATTTAACCGGTGTTGATATCCTCTGCTTTTCGTCATCGGTCTCGCTCAGGTAATCTACTTCACCGGCAACATCCATAAAATGGATGGTTGACTGTGTTTGTTCGTTTTTTAGGCTTTTTTCCTGTTGCAAAAGCGTTGTATTCCACAGCAGCGACATATCGCGGGTATTTTGGGCGATATAGCCTTTCATACCAACGAAATTAACTTTATAGCCAAGCATGTAATCGTTGCCCTTGAGCGTATAAACGTATTCGATATAACTGTTTGCAGAAGACGAATCGGAGCCGCTGGGGTAAACCCTTAATGCAAATTGTATGGAATCTTTTCCTGAAACCTTTAATGAATCTGCCCCATCATTCCCTATCGGGATAAACTTCAGGTCGGCAGTGTTTAAAGTACGAAGGTCTTCGGTATTAAATTCGAAACCGAACATGGTAGAGTCGCCTTTGTAAAGTACTAAAGGCAGACTATCAAATGTTTGAAAATCTTTCAATTGAACTGACCAAATGCGTCCACCTTTGGATGAAATTTTCAACTTCAGCAAATCGCTTTCGATAGTATAAAATTTTTCCTCACTTTGCGAAATGGCTCCGAAACCTTTGGTAAGTGAATCCTGAGTTGATTTTGAAATGGCTACAGGAGCTGTTTTAGCCAGCGAGTCGTCTAATACCTTTTTCTCCATTGCAGCTTGCAAAGCCAGTATTGAATCGGCTTGTTGTATCAAACTAATCGAATCGGCTCTTCGTTTTGCGGCTGCCATTTCTTCTTTCGAAGGAGCCATCCAAAGACTGTAGCCTATAAGTAATCCCACTATGATTACCAGACCAATAATATTACTTTTACTCATTTAAGAATTTGTATGATTTTGGTTTTATTTTTTCGGTTTCAATTATAAAATACTAATTTACAGCAAATTGAGAATTAGTTGATTTTACAAGGTGGCAAAGGTACAAAATGTTACAATACTACTTAGGCCCAAAGGTATAAATTGGGTCAATAGTTTTTACAACAAACTGAATAACAAATTATTGCGACAAAAAGCAACTTATTTGGAGTGAACTTTTTTATATAGTATGGTTGCTTTCACAAAATTAACAAACAATGGATGTGGTGAAGCTACAGTACTCTTATACTCAGGGTGAAACTGTACAGCAACGAACCAGGGATGATCGCGTAACTCAATAATTTCCACGAGGTTGTTCTGCTTATTGATACCAACTGGAATCATACCTGCTTTTTCATATTCAGAAAGGTAGGCATTGTTAAATTCGAAGCGGTGCCGGTGGCGTTCAACTATTTCGGTAGTATTATAAACTTCAGAGGCTATTGTATTTGGCGCAATTGTACAAGGGTATGAACCCAGCCTCATGGTGCCGCCTTTTTTATCAATAGTTTTCTGTTCCTCCATTATATCTATTACGGGGTATGGAGTTGTTGGGTTCATTTCGGTTGAATGGGCATTTTTATACCCTAGCACATTGCGGCCAAACTCAATTACGGCACATTGCATGCCAAGGCAGATTCCGAGAAATGGAATTTTATTTTCCCGTGCATACCTTATTGCAATTATTTTTCCTTCAATTCCACGCTCCCCAAAACCGGGTGCAACTAAAATACCATCCAATTCTTTTAACAAATGCTTGCAAGTGCTTTCGTTTATTGATTCGGAATGAATCATTTTAAGGTTAACCTTGTACTGGTTTTCGGCACCAGCATGTATAAACGATTCAGTAATTGATTTATAGGCATCGCGCAATTCCACATATTTGCCAACAAGGCCAATGTTCACTTCGCCAACAGGGTTTTTAAGTTTATGTAAAAACTGCTCCCATCTTTTCAAATCATGTTGTTTGCGGATAGGCACCTGCATTTTTTCGAGCACAACCTGATCGAGCTTCTCATCGCGCATTAGCATCGGCACATCGTAAATAGTCTCAACATCAATTGATTCGATAACCGCCGATGGGTTTACGTTGCAGAAAAGGGCAATTTTGTTCCGTAATGCCTGCGAAAGGTGTTTTTCGGTCCGGCACACAATTACATCAGGCTGCACACCCGATTCCAACAACATTTTAACCGAATGTTGGGTTGGTTTTGTTTTAAGTTCGCCTGATGATGCCAAATACGGCACAAGCGTAAGATGAATGACCAAACAACGGTTGCCAAGTTCCCATTTCATCTGTCTAACTGACTCAATATATGGCAAAGATTCAATATCGCCAACGGTTCCACCAATTTCGGTAATCACAAAATCGTAATTTCCACTTGAACCTAGCAATTGGATCCTGTTTTTTATTTCATCGGTAATATGTGGGATAACCTGCACGGTTTCGCCCAAATAGTCGCCACGGCGCTCCTTATTAATAACGGCCTGATAGATACGCCCCGTAGTTACATTGTTGGCTTGGGAAGTCCGTACGTTGGTAAACCGTTCGTAATGGCCGAGATCCAAATCAGTTTCGGCGCCATCGTCGGTAACAAAACATTCGCCATGTTCATAAGGGTTCAAAGTTCCCGGATCAATATTTATATATGGATCAAGTTTTTGTATAGCTACCCTAAAACCGCGCGAAATAAGGAGTTTTGCGAGTGATGAACTTATTATCCCTTTACCTAAGGAAGAAGCTACGCCGCCAGTTGTGAAAATATATCGTGTTTCAGCCATTAGTATGTATTAAACAATTAAATCAATGTAGTAAAGGCTATGCCTTCAACAGTTCTAAACTTCCAGAAATACTAGTAATTGGTTTTGTAACAATGTTAAAAAAAACCGGTGCAAAATTACAAATCACTACCCTCAATTCCTCGAAAAATAAATAAAAAAAAGCCTGATCAAAATCAGGCCAACATTCTTTAGGTTTTTCCGTGAATTAATCTGCATTAAAAGTGCTTATTTCGACACATTCAGCAATTACTGCTTTGATTTCATCGCGTGAACAAGGCTTTGCCAAAAATGCATTCATTCCAGCTTCAGCACACTTTGTCCGCATCTGACTATCTGCAAAAGCTGTTATTGCCACTATTGGAATCTTGGAATTAAATTCCCTGATTTTTGTTGTTGCTTCTAGCCCATCGCAAATCGGCATGTCAATATCCATAAGAACTGCATTAAAAAAATCGGACTTGCATGCTTCAGTTGCTTTCAAACCATTGTCAACAATAACGAACTCCCAACCCAACTTTCCCATGTACCTGGTCATGAGCAATTGGTTCATCAAATTATCTTCGGCGATTAGTACCTTCATGTTAGACAACAATTTGAATTAGGCCCTGCGAATTATCCTTTCAAGGCAACTCCATGGATGCAAATGTAAGATAGTTTAAAAAGAATAAAAAATATTTCATTCCTTTTTTTTAATGTAATAACCTAAGCGGGTATAAAAACAAAAAGCAATTCTATTAGCTGATTTTAACTGCTTCTTGCTAAAGCATTGATTGATAAATAAAACGAAAAACCCCTATTGCAAAAAAACTTTTGGACTTTATAAGCCCAAAAGTTTGAATCAACTTGAAAAAATTAAAAAAATTGTTGACACAAATTAGTCAAATTTCATTTGCTTTTCAAATTAGAGATAAGATTTGAGCAATTTACATCTCGAGTTGTTTTTGAGTCGGCGTATTGCTTTCTCCTTAATCTGACGGACGCGTTCGCGTGTAAGGTCAAATTTTAGGGCAATTTCCTCCAAGGTTAATCCATGAGGGACGCCAATACCATAATATAAATTGATTACGTCCCTTTCCTTTTCGGTAAGTGTTGATAATGACCGTTGTATTTCAAGGGTGAGGGATTCGCGCATCAGGCCTGCATCTGTAAATGGCGAATCTTCGTCAACAAAAACATCAATAAACTTGGTGTCTTCATCCTCAACCAAAGGTGCATCCATTGAAACATAGCGGGTTGTAATTTTCAATGCTGCATCAATTTTATAGAATGGGATTTCCAAGGCTTCGGATAATTCCTCGGCAGAAGGGAGGCGCTCAAATTTCTGTTCGAGCCTTGACGTTTCCTTTTTGATTTTATTGAGAGAACCAACCTGATTCAAAGGCAAACGCACCATACGTGATTGCTCGGCCAATGCTTGCAATATTGATTGGCGAATCCACCAAACTGCGTACGATATAAATTTGAAACCACGGGTTTCGTCAAAACGTTGTCCGGCTTTTATTAGCCCAACATTGCCTTCGTTGATAAGATCGGGTAGGCTAAGCCCTTGATTTTGATATTGCTTTGCAACGGAAACCACAAACCTTAGATTGGCACGGCACAATTTATCAAGTGCTTTTTGGTCGCCTGCCCGTATTTTTCTTGCGAGTTCAACCTCTTCATCCGCTGTGATCAAGGCTTCTTTGCCAATATCCTGCAGATATTTGTCCAAAGAAGCTGTATCGCGGTTGGTTATTGATTTGGTTATCTTTAGTTGTCTCATGGTGATATTTTTTAAAAAAGTTAAACTGCATGATATTTGTGCAGTTTAACATATTGATTATCAGTTTATCCATAAACTGAAGGAGTCAGCCTCCAATCCTTACCTTTACAAACAAACAAATATGTAGTTTGTTTATTGTTTAAATTTAAAACAATTGATTGATTTTATTCTCTAATTAATGCCAAAACCATAATAAGCCCTAACCTTATTGGGATAAATCCCTTCGAGCAAAATACCGCCACTTTTTGTTGATAGTATTTTGCTTAACTCTTCAATACTGCGTATGGGTTTTTTATCAATTTCGGTAATTACATATCCTTCCCTTATCCCGGCCTTTCGAAGCAAACCATCACCCAATTCGGTAACCTGAACACCGTGGTCAATACCAAGTTTACGAAGCAATTCGCCCGATGCTACTTGCATTTTTGCACCAAGCATAGGTGTTACATCGGCTAACTCATTCTTTACAATACTTGTGTTGCCTTCGCGATTGCGCAAAGTAACTTTAAAGGTTTTTTCTTCACCATTGCGATGAACCACTACTGGGATTTTTTCACCCGGACGGTATAAGCTTACCTGTTCAAGAAGTTCGGAAGTTGAGTTGACGGGCATATTGTTTACCGAAATTATCACATCACCTCTAAGCATCCCAGCTTCTTTGGCAGCACTGCCATCGTTTACTTCGGAAATATAAACACCTTTGAGTTCATTTATCCCTTGGTCTTCTGCGAATTTACTATCAATTTCGCGTATGCTAACCCCAAGGAAAGCACGCTGTACCTCGCTGTAATCAACCAAATCGCGGACTACCTTTTTCACTATATTTACAGGAATTGCAAAAGAATACCCAGCATAAAATCCATTTCCACTTGCGATAGCTGCATTGATACCAACAAGTTCACCACGGGTATTTACCAATGCCCCTCCGCTATTTCCACGGTTAACAGCGGCATCAGTTTGAATAAACGACTCAATTGAAGTCCCATCAGGTGTACCCAATATATTAATATTGCGTGCCTTTGCGCTTACTATGCCAGCAGTTACTGTGCTTGTAAGGTTGAAAGGATTTCCTACAGCCAATACCCATTCCCCAATCTGGACTTCATCGGAATTGCCGTACGAAAGGAAAGGCAAGTTGCTTTCCTTCACTTTAATTACAGCGAGGTCGGTTGAAGGATCGGTGCCTACAATTGTACCTTCGTAAGAGCGTTTATCGTTGAGTACAATTTCAATTTTACTAGCATCCTGAACTACGTGATTATTTGTTACAATATAACCATCAGCAGATATTATAACGCCAGAACCCGCTCCTTGCAATGGCCCCTGATTATTGTATTGGCTATCGCCGAAAAAATCGCGGAAACTAAAAAAGTTATCGTACATGCTGTTTTTACGGGCATATTCCGTTTTTATGTGCACTACTGCATGAATGGTAGTATTGGCTGCAATGGTAAAATCGGGATTGGTAATGGCCAAACCAGCACCCGGCATACCAGTAAGTTGAACTGGTGTTGTTTGCTGTGGAACACCTTGAGGCCTGAAACTGCTTTTTTGAATAAGGGCATACCCACCCAAAGAAATCATTCCACCCAGAACTGCCATTAGAAAAAAACCTGCGTACTTCTTCATCTTTGTAATTTTTAGAAAATGATGTTTTAGTTCGTTGTTTAGAATTACTTTTTTCAGAATTTTTTAATCATAACGCAAGGATAATACCAATAGTTTTTTAGTGCCTGTTAATTAATGTTAACATTATAAACGATAAATATTGCTATTATCAAACAATACAAGTTCAATTAATTGTTAAACAGTACTTTAATTAATATTTATATGAGTTTTTTGTCTTAAAATCCAAATTCCCGGCCAATTGAAAGAATGAAAAATAAATAAAAATTATCAATATCCATAATCAATCTGACATAATGACAAGTATTGTACTAAATTTGTTACCGAAATGACACTCAAATTTAGCAAATACGAAGGTACGGGAAACGATTTTGTTGTAATTGACGATAGAAAATTACTGTTCCCTGTTAGTGAAAAACTTATTGCCCAACTCTGCGACCGACATTTTGGCATTGGTGCAGATGGGCTTTTGCTGGTTCAGCACAGCGAAGGCTATGATTTTGGCATGAATTATTTTAATTCCGATGGAAGTGCGGCTACCTTTTGTGGCAATGGAGGCCGTTGTATTACTGCTTTTGCACATCAAATGGGGATTAGCAGTAACATTTGCCGCTTTATGGCTGCCGATGGTATTCACCATGCCCAAATTACAGATAATTCTGGTTCAACCATGATTGTTGAATTGGGTATGCAGGATGCAACTATTTACAGCACCGAAAACAATTTGTTTTACCTAAATACCGGAACATATCATGTTGTTAAGTTTGTTGATAACCCCGACAACATTGATATAATTGAATCAGGGCGCGAAATAAGGTTCGATTCCCGGTTTGAGCCACATGGAACCAATGTGAACTTTGCCAAAATGTTGAAAAAGCAGCTTTATGTACGAACCTACGAGAAAGGCGTTGAAAACGAAACACTTTCGTGTGGAACCGGTGTTACTGCTTCGGCAATTGCAGCTTCGCTAAAATATGGAGGCAATTCATTTTATGTGAACACAGCGGGCGGAAGGCTTTTTGTAAGCTTTGAGCGTGTGGAAAACACATTTAAAAAAGTAAAACTCACTGGTCCTGCCAAATTGGTGTTTGAAGGGACTATAGAAATCTAATTCATATGATTGGCCCCAATTTGCTCTTAAGGGCACCCGAACCTTCCGATGTTGATGTAATTTTCCGATGGGAGAACGACACCCGCATTTGGCACCTAAGCAATACAATTACCCCATTTTCGAGGTTTGCCATCGAGCAATTTGTATTGAACACTTCAAACGATATTTACGAAACCAAACAATTGCGTTTGATGGTTGATCTGCATTCATCGGCATCGGGAATGATAACAATAGGCAGTATCGACCTATTTGATTTCGACCCGTTTCATAAAAGGGCTGGCATCGGGATTCTGATTGACGAAGCGTACAGGAAAAAAGGTTTTGCCACCGAAGCCTTGCAGTTGTTGCTGGATTACTGTTTCAACACTTTGCGCCTGCACCAGGTTTTCTGCAATATCGAAAAAACAAATCTGGACAGCATACACTTATTTACAAAAGCTGGTTTTTTACAGTGTGGGCATAAAAAAGACTGGCTTTTGCGCGATGGGATGTGGAGCGATGAGTTAATGTTTCAGTTGGTTAGGGGGATGGTTAATGGAGAATAGTTAATGGTTAATGGGAAATAGTTAATGAAAAATGGTTATTTGGAAGTAGTTAATGGAAAATAGTTGATGAAAATCAACTCATATAAAGTCTTTTCGACCCAAGGCAGATTTTTGCCAAACGAAAAGTGAAAAACATGGATATCTGTTCACTTAAAAACGGTAAACACACAACAATATAATCAATAGTAAAATGCCAAACTATTATTCAAATCTCATAAAGCGTCATAAAAACCGTTCGCGGAGGAAACAGATTCTGATAACAGTTTTTATAATTCTGTTACTTGGTGGCATGGTGGCCGGATTTTTGGGTTACCGAACCATTTATAGTCCCAATGTATGGCTAAATGGAAATCCTTCCGTAGCTATCAACATTAAATCAGGTTCAAATTGGGAAGATGTAAAACAGCTACTTTATGAAAACGGCACAATTATACATAGAGCCTCTTTTGAATGGCTGGCTTTGTTGATGAAGTACCCCGACCACATTAAACCTGGGCACTACGTACTGAAAGAAGGGATGAGCAACAAGCAAATAATTACAAAGTTACGCGCCAAGCAACAAGATCCGGTAAACCTGGTTTTCAACAATATACGTATTAAAGAAGAGCTTGCAGGCCATATTTCGGAGCAGCTCGAAACCGACTCTGTTTCAATACTAAAACTGCTCAACGATGCGGATTATTTGCAAAAATTTGGGTTTACCCCCAATAACATAATGAGTATGTTTATCCCAAACACCTACCAGGTTTATTGGGATATAAGTGCCGAAAAGTTCATGGAGAAAATGAACAAGGAATACAAAACTTTCTGGAACGAGAAACGCAAAGCGCGATTAAACGAAATCAGGCTCACCGAATTACAAGCAATATCGCTTGCCTCGATTGTTGAAAAAGAAACCAACCAAAACGACGAAAAACCTGATGTGGCAGGAGTTTATATGAACCGTTTGCGCGATGGCTGGCTGTTGCAAGCTGACCCAACCTTGGTTTATGCACTTGGCGATTTTAGCATAAAACGTGTGCTAAATGTTTATAAAACAATTGATTCGCCATATAATACATACAAATATTTCGGGTTGCCACCAGGACCAATTTGTCTGCCCTCAATTTCGTCAATTGATGCGGTATTGAACTATCGCCAGCATAAATACATGTATTTCTGTGCCCGTGAAGATTTTTCGGGATACCACAATTTTGCGGTAACATTGAACGAACATTTACTCAATGCTTCCAAATACCAACAAGCCCTCAACCAAAAAGGGATAATGAAGTAAGCGTAATCTCTTTCCTGAAAACAAATAAGCCAGCATGATAGCTGGCTTACTGCTCTTTCGGATAATTATAGTTTGCTCAAATAGAGTATGTTTTTAGAGTTGGTTTAATCCCAAATGTACGAATTTAGATTTACG
>CAJAXK010000064.1 GCA_903946925.1 uncultured Bacteroidales bacterium
CCTGCTCCCAAGATGTTGTACCCAAATTGTCAAGCCTTGTTTTGCGGGTGTTTACCGAGGTGTACAGATGTGTAAAATTTATATAAAGCCTTGACTTTTTGGTACTTTTGCGTCAAGGCAAAAGGACAAGAAAAACACTATGAAACGCAATTCGATAATTTATAATTGGTGCCACAATACATAAAACTAACATTTGACCAGGGTTGAAAGCCCCAAGTGGCCGTTTCACTTAAAAACACTAATTTTGCAAACTGGATTTCATTTCAACAGACGAAATCCTTAAATTCAAGTAATTTTCACAGCAGCCTTTACAGGCAAAAACCATATTTATGCAAACAGTAGTAAGCGGAATCAGGCCCACGGGCAACCTTCACCTCGGCAATTATTTTGGTGCGATGCAAAATTTTGTAAAAATGCAGGAAACCGACAATTGCTATTTTTTTATTGCTGATTATCATTCGCTTACAACGCACCCTACACCTGCCGACCTTCACGGAAACGTGAAACAGGTGCTTGTGGAATACCTTGCCTGTGGCCTCGATCCTGAGAAAGCTACCCTTTATCTGCAAAGCGATTTGCCCGAAACTGCCGAATTGTACCTTTTCCTCAACATGAATGCCTATATGGGCGAATTGGAACGTTGTACATCGTTTAAGGACAAGGCCCGTACCCAGCCCGACAATGTTAATGCTGGTTTGTTGACCTATCCCACTTTGATGGCTGCCGATATTATACTTCATAAAGCCCATAAAGTGCCTGTTGGAAAGGATCAGGAACAACACCTTGAAATGACCCGCACGTTTGCCAACCGCTTCAACCGTATGTACAATGTGGAATATTTCCCTGAGCCGGTTGCCTATAATTTTGGCGAATCGCTGGTTAAAATCCCGGGCTTGGACGGAAGCACAAAAATGGGAAAGAGTGAAGGCGAGGGCAATGCGATTTTCCTTTTTGATGCACCCGAAGTAATCCGCAAAAAAGTAATGAAAGCCGTTACCGACAGCGGTCCTACCGAACCCAACCAACCCAAACCACAAGCAATTGAAAACCTGTTCAACCTGATGAAAGCCTTGTCGGAACAGGAAACCTATCAGTTTTTTGAAGATTCGTACAATGCTTGTGCGGTTCGTTATGGTGATATGAAAAAGCAATTGGCCGAGGATGTGATCCGCTTTACCACTCCATTCCGCGAGCGTATCCTCGAATTGCTGAACGACGATGTTTATTTATCAAAAGTGGTGAAAATAGGTTGCGACAAAGCGCATGAAAGTGCTGCAAAAACAATCAGGGAAGTCAGGGAAATTATTGGGTTTAAGAGTTTTTAGCGAAGGGTTTCAGCAGGTGCAATTTGCCTAACCACAAGACGGTCTCACCCTTTCACAGCAATATATTTTTTGTGCTTTATCCGAATTTCGGCCAGTTTTTTGCAAATCAAACCGGCTTTTCCTGAAATTCGGCCATCCTGTTCCGAATTACAGCAACTTCCAAAGGGATTGTTTCCGAGATGGTATCTAACAATTCATTTATCCTCCCGGCTTTGTATTTGTTTTGGAGTAATTTGCAGGCCGATGAGGTTATGGTTTCGGTAAGCTTTTCTTTCGGCTGTTTTCCTTCCATGTAAAGTGCTACTTCGTTGTACCATAGCAATACCGGCATATAAACGGTTTTATCAATAAACTTTTTTTCCAAAGCCAACAGGTTGTAGCGCTTGGCCACCGAAAGCAATTTGCTGAATTTTTCCGCACTTAATAAAGCTTGCAGATACGCCGAAAAAAACAAGTGCCAGCGTGTTTCAAAAATCTCTTTCTTGTAGGCTTCTAAAAATGTGGTAGCATAACTTACCGCGTTTTTAGCCATTTTATTATACACTAAGGTGCGAGTATAGAAACTGGTAAAGCCTATTTTGTTGTAAAAACTATTGGTTTTTTTTAATTCGGGGATTGACGAACTCATCAGCTTTAGAGCCTTGTCGTATTTACCGCTTCGGAGCAACACACCGCAAAGGTTTGCCAGATAGAATAGGTAATCGCTGTTTTTTTGCCTGATGGATAAATACCCGAATTTTTCGGCTAACGCAAGTTCGTTAAGTTTGCTGTGCATCATGGCGCGGTTGGAATAATAATTGGCCAATATTCGTTTGGAGTAAAACACATCTGTTTTAAACAGTTTGTCCAATTCATCATATACAACACGCAGGTTATCGAATTCGCGGTA
>CAJAXK010000065.1 GCA_903946925.1 uncultured Bacteroidales bacterium
ACAGCATTCGAAACAGTCCGCGAAAGGTTCCTTGGTTTGTACCGCAACGAAAATAATCCCGAAAGCATCGAAAAGGAAACGCTTTCAAATCTCGAAACCGATTTTGGCAATATCGTCAATGCCTTACAGGTTGATATCGAATTGCTTCCCGGCGAAAGCACCGATTTGGTTTTTTCGCTTGGCGTGATTGAAAAGTTGAAGTTTGACGAGCTGAAAGAAAGCCGGGTAGAAAAATACAAAAGCCTTGCAGTTGTTGAAAATGCTTTTGCCGCAGTGAACAAGCATTGGGATGATTATTTTGCTTTCACAACCGCAACTACCCCCGATGAAAATGTAAACATTTTTATGCGTTATTGGCTGCCATATCAGGCAAAAGTGGCATTTGATGTAGGCCGTGTCATAAGTTTTTATTATTGGGGAATCGGGCGTGGGTTTGGCTTTCGCGATACGGCACAAGATACCATTGCCGTTACCATTTCCAATCCCGGAAAGGCTAAAGATCGTATTCAGTTGCTTTCGAGGCAGATGCGAGTTGATGGAAAAGTTTATCACCATTTTCATGGAGATGGGCAGGGCGAATATACCTATCATTGCGATGATCCGCTTTGGTTTATGCTGGCCGTAACCGAATATTTAAAAGAAACCGGGGATTTTGGACTTCTGGAAAATATTCAGCCATTTATTGACGAAGGAAAATCTGGAACCATACTTGATCACATGTTTGCGGTAGTTTCGTATGCAAAAAACAACCTCGGAAAGCATGGACTTCCAATTTTTGGCCGTGGCGACTGGAACGATACCCTGGATTATATTGGTGGCGACGATGGAGGCGAAAGTGTTTGGGGTGGGATGTTTTATGCAGCCATGCTGGATTTGTTTGCCGGGCTTCTCGAAAATTTGAATAAACACGCTGAATTGTTGGAAGTAAAAACAGTTCGAGATGCTTTGTACAAAGCCGTTGATGAAAATTGTTGGGATGGGGAATGGTATATCCGTGCTTTTGGCGAAAACAACCGGCGTGTTGGTTCAAAAGAAAATAAATACGGTAAAATATTCTTGAATACTCAAATTTGGCCGGTAATTGCTGGTTTCCCAAATCAGGAAAGGGTTGTAACTGCCATGGATAGCGTTAGCAAATATTTGGATTCTCCCGAAGGCCCTAAAAAATGTACCCCTGCTTGGCGCGAAATTGATCCGAAGATTGGATTGGTAACAAGGTGCGTTTGGGGGAAAAAGGAAAATGGCGCAGTGTTTTGCCATCCCACGGCCTGGGTAATACAAGCCGAAACCATGCTTGGCCGTAGCAATAAGGCTTTTGAATACTTTAAAAAAATGCTCCCTAACCGAATAGACAGCGATGTATTTGTGGCCGAACCCTATGTTTATTCGCAGTATATAACCAGCAACGAACATTCTTCTCCCGGCAAGGCAAGCCATTCGTGGCAAACCGGGTCGGCAGCATGGATGTACCGCATAAGTTACGATTATATTCTTGGAATCAGACCTACATACAATGGGTTAATGATTGATCCTGCCATCCCATCGCACTGGAATTCATTTTCTGCCGGGCGTATCTATCGCGGAACCAGTTATATGATTGAAGTTGATAATAGTAAAGGAGTTGAAAAGGGGATTAAGGAAATTATAGTTGATGGAACTAAAATAAATGGAAATATATTACCTATATCAAATGGAAAAGTTTGCAAGGTAAAAGTAGTCATGGGCTAAAGGGTGAAGAACGAAAAGTGAAGAATGAAAAGTGAAAACAGACCCAAATCGCTCAATTTTTAATCCGCAATCCGCAATCCGCAATCCTCAATCCCCAATCTAATATGAACCGTCATCCACAAAACCCAATCCTAACCCGAACCGATATTCCTTCAATCCCGCCTGAATTAGTTGATGTTACAAGTGTTTTTAATCCAGGAGCAATAAAAGATGGTAACATTTACAGGCTGATTCTTAGGGTTCAAAGCCGTTCGCGTGAAACATTCCTTGTAATGGCCGAAAGTGATGATGGAGTCAATTTTAAAGTTGAAAATAAAATTGTTCACTTTAAAGGGATCGAAAAAGTGAAAGGCAAAGTTTACCATATCTACGATGCCCGCATCACAAAAATTGAAGGCAGGTTTTGTATTATGTTTGCCATGGACATGCAGGATGGTTGCCAGTTAGGTTTGGGTGTTACCGATGATTTTAAATCTTTTGATTTTCTTGGGATTACATCTAATGAAGATATCCGCAATGGTGTCCTTTTTCCTGAAAGAATTAATGGGAAGTATTACCGGATGGACAGGCCAAATAAATCCCGGCATAACAGTGGTCCAACTTCTGGTAGCACAATTTGGCTTAGCGAATCTGCAAACCTGATTGATTGGCAATCTACCGCGCCTTTGATTGATGGCCGTTTTCATTACTGGGACGAATATATTGGTTCGGGGCCACCACCTGTAAAAACCAGAAAAGGTTGGCTTCATGTGTATCACGGTGTCGCTGGGCATTTTGGAAGTTCCAATATTTACCAAGGTGGAGTATTGCTTCTCGATTTGAATAATCCGGCCAAAGTTTTGGGTCGTTGCCGATGCAATATACTGGAGCCAAGGGAAAGTTGGGAATTGTCGGGCCAAGTGCCAAACGTTACTTTTCCAAGTGGAATGATCGTAGAAGAGATAGATAATGAAGGCTTTGCTATAGAAAATAGTGAAGTGAAAATTTATTACGGGGCAGCCGATACTTCGGTTGGGCTTTTAATAACCACAATCGAGGAATTGATTGATGTTGCAATGGAAGGGGACATCCCATAAAACAGCATAAAAATGCTGTTTATGACTGATTGATTTAACCCAATTTTTCAGTGAGGCAAGCGATTTTTTGCATTAGCAAAATTCAATGGTAATGCCCCTTTTCGATTAAAAATTAATCATAAATAGGATTTATTTTATAACATTTGGCATGTAAAATGAAAATTATAGCAGAATAGATGTTTATAAATTAAATGAGTTTTATGTAAAAACCTTCTTTTCTGCAAACCGGGTATCCGTTTTTTTTACCAAAATGGTAAACGAAATTGATTATAAAATTATTTCAGACCACAGTTTTAGGATTCGATTATATTAATTGAATTTGGGGTTTAATTTTTGCCTCACAAAACTTTATAACTGATTAATAACTGTTAAACAAGAATATAGTTCGTAGTTAGCCATTATAGAGACCTATATATAGATAATGGTACTGGGTATTTTTTTATAAAAACGTGGTTAAAACTACAAGTTTTTCTGCGTATCCAATACCTGATAAATCGGCAAAAAAAAGTTATTAACAAGGACTGTTGGTAAATAAATCATAAAACATGCCGAAGAAATTAGTTTTAGTCGTTCTTTTGTATTAAAGAAAATTTTAGACTTGCTCGTTTACTTTTAATGAATCCTGCAATTCTTGTTTACTAATTTAGCCGACTGTTAGAACTGAAATAGTATTGACCCAAATTCCCTGCTTTGAGAATAATGCACTTTTCGGAGGGCATGATTTTGTTGGTAATATATTTTGATTCCACAGTATTATTATCATGTTAAATTCTAAGATCATCTCTTTTTTTACTGAGGTGGTTATGTTTTTTTTTGCGTACATTTATCAACAAACTAAAAATACTTAAAATTGCTTGCTACACTTGATTTGCTTAGTGCTTTTATTGTGAGAAGGCTCACTTTTGTTAAACAAACATAGATTTGAATTGCCTCCTATTGAATTTTTTTAGAAAAATTTTCTGATGTCCGCGAATTCAATTTTATTTGCTTTAGTATTGATAAACAATCACTTGAACCTTTAAAAATTAAAGTTAAAAAGAAATGGATATTTATCAAGTTAAATTTGGCGAAAAACTCAATAAATGTACTATCTTTGTAAAGATATTATTAATTGTATATCTGCCTTTTGAGTTAAAAGGTTCAAGATTAAAGAGGATAAAATTTACTGGCTTAATGATTAAATGATTCCCCTATGAAAATAAAAAGTTACACAAAAATAGTAAGTTTAAAAAAAACAAAATATTATACCGCCAAATTCATTTGTAATTTGCATTTATTTTATTATATTATAAAAAACCAGAAACTCCAGACCCGAAATACAAATACCTTCCCCCTGAATAAACTGCAAATTGGATGCATTGAAAATATTAGGATGCGTTTTTTTTTAGTTTTTAAGGGCTTACAAAATAGTTTTGTATTTACCTATTCGGTTCTTTCGATAGCGCAACAAAATTTTAAATCACAACATGCATATCTCTATTGCATCAAAACACAGGTGCTAAAAGCTGATAATCTGTCAGTACTAAAATGTTTTGCCCCACTAAATGGACCCATTAAAAAATACAAAATACCTAATGAGGCATTAGTTTCATCATCCTGTTTAGGGATTTTCAAAATTCACGACATGTTTGCGGTGTGTATTCATAAAGTATCGCCGTATTTCTTGCTTAATCTGCAAACAATAACAGATTCAACTCAGATGTTAGTCCCTACCAACAGAAATTGATAAGGGAACCTGATTTTGAATGACCCAGTTTCAATGCTAAATCCATAAAATGCACTAAATGCCTAAGTCTTAAATCAAACTATTATGAAAAAATCTATTTTTACTCAAGGGAAACTTATTCTTGTAGCCTTATTATATGCATCCACAACTTTTGGAAACATTAACCCGGAGATAGTTCATACATTTCCAATAAATAGCTCAACAATTGTTTTAAAAAATAATGGGTTATTTGATGGAAAATTACCGAGTGAAACAAACCGGTATTTTGATGCTCCTGTGGCTGTATGCAACAGTATCAATGTGTATTTGGATGCTTCAGGGAATTATACCCTTACTGCTGCTGATATTGCTGCAATAGGTGCTGGATCTTCTGGTGGTACTTTGAGCGTTTTTCCATCAGTATTTAATTGTTCAAATCTGGGTTCGGTTACAGTAACCTTAACCGTTGATGATGGTTTAGGGAATATTGCCACTTGTGATGCGAATATAACAGTTTTGGATATTGAAAAACCTATATTTACATTTTGTCCTGTTGACCAACTTTTAACTAATGATGCTGGTTTATGTTCATACACCGAACTCACTGATAATTTCAACGCATTAGCAATTGATAATTGTGGGGTTGTTTCAATCTCGTACAACTTGACTGGAGCGACAACTGGATCTGGGAGTACATTGAACGGGGTAACTTTTAACAAGGGGTTAACGTTTGTTACCTGGACAGCAATTGACGCATCAGGAAACAGCGAGCCCTGTGTTTTTACTATTGAAGTTATTGATATAGAACAGCCTGAGAATGTAATTTGTAAATCAGCAACTTTTAATTTGGATGTAAATGGTACAATTACGGTATATCCAGTCAATATTTCAAACAGTACACCAACCGATAACTGTGGTTTCACACAAAATTTTATTTCAAAAGTGGTCGGCGGCATGGAGCCTTTTATTACATACAACTGTAATGATATTGGGAAATTAAATAAAGCATATCTATTGGTTACTGATGGAAGCGATAATGGAACTTATTGTGTTTCAACTATAACCATTAGAGATAATATTCCTCCCTCAATTACTACCTTCCCCGTTGACCGCGACATTAATGGTTGTGGAATAGCTGATATTACTGATCCGCCATATAGTAACAGTTCCACTTGGGTACTCTCATCTTATGCTGTTTTTTCAAATTCTACCAATTTGGGTGTGGGTTATGATAACTGCAATATAATAGTAGAGTATAAAGACGTGCTTCAGGCAGGCACTAATTGTCCGGTTGTTGTGAAAAGATTTTGGCGATTGAGAGATGGTTTTAACGTAGGACCAGCTGTTATTTTTCAGACCATACACGTTCATGATACATTTGCCCCAGTAATTGCTTCATTACCTGCACCTTCCACAATAAATTGCCCCACAACACCAGTTTTTGCTGTTGCAACTGCCACCGATGCTTGTGGAAATCCATTTACACTTACCTCCGCAGATGTAACAACCCCTGGATTATGTGCCGGATCATACAGTGTAACAAGAACCTGGACTGCTACCGATATTTGCGGCAACGCCTCAACTAAATCTCAGACCATCAATGTCCAGGATATTACTGCACCTGTAATAGCAGCTTTGCCGGCCCCTACAACCATAAGTTGCCCTGCCACCCCAAACTTTGCTGTTGCAACAGCAATTGACGAATGTGGAAGCGCGTTCACACTGACTTTTGCCGATGTTACCACCAATGGTATCTGTGCCGGATCGTACAGCGTAACCCGCACCTGGACCGCCACCGATGCCTGCAACAATACCTCGACCGCTAGCCAGACCATTACTGTACAAGATGTAACGGCTCCGGTAATTGCCGCCCTTCCAGCCCCATCAACTATAAATTGTCCTGAGGTGCCTGTCTTTGAGGCTGCCACCGCCATGGATGCCTGTGGAAGCGCGTTCACCCTGACTTTTGCCGATGCAACCACAACAGGAACCTGTGCAGGGTCGTACAGCATAACCCGCACCTGGACCGCCACCGATGCCTGTGGCAATACTTTCACCGCAACACAGACCATAACTGTTCAAGATGTAACAGCTCCGGTAATTGCCGCCCTTCCAGCACCAT
>CAJAXK010000066.1 GCA_903946925.1 uncultured Bacteroidales bacterium
ATGGCCGCTACGTATGGGGAAAAAGAAATGGGCTTGAAAGAAGATGTGCTTATACCTACAATACTTGTAATTCAATTAGTTGGAATGTTGGGTGCATGGATGTTTGCCAGGATTTCCCAAAAACTTGGCAACTTGCGTGCTTTAATGGTTACTATTGTTGCTTGGACTCTAATCTGCGTTGGGGCATATTTTATAACAAATACCCTTCAATTTGTTACAGCTGCGTTTTTTATTGGTATTGTAATGGGTGGCTCGCAATCATTGGCCCGTAGCACCTATTCCAAGATGCTGCCATCTGAAACAACCGATCATACCTCATACTTTAGCTTTTATGATGTAATGGAAAAACTTGCTACTGTGGCTGGTACATTTAGTTTTGGGGTAATTGAAGCTATAACAGGAAGTATGCGTTATTCCGTTCTTGCCATTACGGTATTCTTTGCGTTAAGCCTTATTTTTATGGTTCTCCTGTACAGAAGGATGCGCTTGGAAGCTGTGGCTTAAATCAGGGAATTTTATATCCACTTATGGGAATCAAAATGTAGTCTTTATCCTTGGTTAATCAACCTGATTCGAAGGTATTGAACAGATATCCAGTGTGTAATATTTCTGTTATTGGCCTTCCCCGTTGGATTCCTTTTCAATGTGGTTGGAAAAAAATTATTCTAAAGCTTTTTTTATAAGCAAATGTTGCTCTTTTTTTTCTGCCGTTTCAAAGGTTAAAATATAAACACCTTGAGGGAGATGGAATCCGCACATTTGCTCAGGATATATAGTTAAGCTGTGATTGCCTGCAGGGTATGATCCCTCAGCCAGCAAAATATTACTGCTACCAGTAATTGTAGTTAGGTAAATTTTTATGTTTTCTGCTTTATTTGTCGAAAACTTTAAATCCAACTTTTCAGTAAATGGGTTAGGTGAAACAAAAACATTCTTGTTTGATTCTGTTTTTTGAACCCCAACATTGTAATCCAAATAGAAATTATATTCTGTTTGAACTCCTGCTGCCAATTGCAAAGTATCACAATCTGTTAAGTAGTATCCAAACGAGGCACACATTATATTCTCCCCCCTTATTTGGTCGATACTATAAAACCCAGCTGTGTCGGTAATTACGCTGTTATCAGCAAAGGTAATTAATGCCCCAGCAAGCGGAAACCCACTTATTTTATCGAAAACTTTTCCGGAAAGATGCGCTAAAGTATCAGGTTTTGGAGCATGTATATTTGCGATTGCATCAAAATCAAAACCTGCATCGTTTACATTGGCAGTCCCATTATTATCATCGAGAAGAAGGAAATACGTTGCTTCATTAATTTCGCCGGTAGCCAGGTCGAAATTGGAAGTCCCAATACCTGAGCCTATATAATTCCAATATCCATCCATGCTTGTGAGGGCATAAACGGCATAACCCTCTGGGCTTGCATCGCCTTCGTACACTGTTATATCAGGGCCAGGTTCGTTCAAAACCGGGAATTGCATATCAACCATAATGTATCCTCCTTTGCCAAGCGAATAATTTACCTGATCGGGTACACCCAAACATGCAGCCGAATAACCTTCGTCGCCTGGATTTTGGGCATTGAAATTCGGGATTTTTGAAATGCATGTACGGTAACCAAATTGGGATTGAATAGGTTGCAGTTGTGCATCAACTAACGTGCTTTGCAAATCGCTTACTGTAATATTGGTGAGTATGAGTTGCTGATACCCGTTTGCGGTTATGCGGATAGTGTAGGTGCCAGGAACTAAATATTTGTGAAAATCGCCTGCTTCGCCATCGGTAAATGTGGGGTAATTATTGCCTACCCACACCGATGCTTTAACAGGGAGGCCGGTTATTGCATCGGTTACAGTACCTTCTATCCCATAACCAGAATGTTCGATAACCGCTAACATGGCTGGTTTGTTGATGTCGTAATAATATTTGATATTAGGGCCTGCGGGCTGCTTGTCGAGCGATATTTCCATCGACCAGGCAACGGAACCTAAGCATCCATAATTATAATCTTTGGTGCTTCCTTCAATCAAGTACATTATTTGAGAGCCTTGTCCGTAAGGAAGGCTGGAATATCCTGAACTTGAAGAATATACGCCTGCCATTGAATAGATATGGGTGTTGTCGGGTGTAGGGCTATAGCGATAGCTCCAGGGATAGGAAATGGTTTCTGCGCCACTATGGTAATTAGTGTAGGACACAAACTGGTTTGAATACTGGCAGTCGCGCAAAGCCTTGGATTCGGGTTGCGAAAATGGGCCTAATGTGCCTCCATCGTTACCGCAAACATATCCAAAATCGCGGTTTATATCAACACCATTGCCGTTTTCGCGGGTCATATTGTCACGGCCATAAGGGTTTACGCAGTAATATAGCCAGATTTCGCGATGGTCGATTAGTCCGGTAATATATGGGTCTTGGCCATAAGCAAGGCAAAGATCCCGGGCAAAAGTGATAACATTTTGTGAACCACCAACTTCGTTGCCATGTATGCCTCCATCAAACATCACTTCAGATTCATTTTCGTCCACATTCACGTTGTCGCTTATTTTAAGTGCTGCAAGTTCCTTAAATTGTGGTGTCATTCCAAAAACTACTTTTTTGCATATATCGGGGAAATGGGTTGCAAGGCTATCAGCTATATTTTTAATTTCGTTAAAAGTATAATAACCTGCTGGAACCAGTGCTGAGCCAAAACTTTCGGACCATAAATTAAGGTCGGGAATGTTTATTATACAGTCGAAACCGGATTCTTTAACCAGTTCGAGTTCAGATGGTGTAAGATACAAATAAGCGTGGGTATTGTATATATCGCCTTTTAAGTTAAATTGCCCTAAGGCTTTGGCCTGATGTTGATCGTTGAACTTGATTTTTACCTCCATTTCGTGCTCGCGCCATGGTTTATGCTGGGCATTTGCATGAAAAACAATGACTAAAAGAAGTGGAAGAAACAAAAATTTCAAAGGGGCACAGACTGGCATACTTTAGCGGTTTTAATGCAGATACAATATGCAAATATCAATAAAATATTAACAAGGTAATATACTTGCCATTTATAGGTTTGTAACTTTCTGGTTATTAATCTTAAACGAGCAGAAATAAACAATATTCCTTTTAAAAATTGGTCAACAGGGTTGGGGATATTATAAAAATTTCTGGGTTTGGCCGCCATTCCTTTTTTAGCCTGATTTATTCACAAACTTTATAGAACACTGATAACACTGATGTTACAGATTAACACTGATAAAGTCAAAAATCCGTGCAAATCCGTTGGATCTGTATCTTCCGTGTTCAATTACCATCAAGTGATGAATTATTCAGGTTAAGGATTGAGGATGGGGTAAGGTGCTTGAAGTGATAAACGTACAAAATCAAAAAAATGCTGATCGAAGCCAACTTATCATAAAACAAGTGTAAAACATCTTTTGTAATAGATTCTTTATTGGTAAAATATGTTTAGTTAGATGATAGTTAGCTAATTTCCTCTAATAATTGGGTTTCCAGCAATTTGTAATAGGCGTTGAATTCGCTTACGAGTTGCTTCACATTGTCTAATTCATTTTCCGCTTTGCTTAGTGTGTAAATTTTTGCAATACAATCGCGCATTACCTGCGACGAAACCAAATCGATACTGGGTTTAATTTTGTGCGAAGCTACAGCAACTGCCCCGAGATTGTTTGCATCAATAGCTATATTGAGTTCCTCGATGTAGGAAGGGGTTAATTCGAGGAATTTGGCTATCATATTGTTGAGTTCTGTAATGTTAGAACCGAACAGACCTTTAAGGGGAGTAGTATCGGCAACTATTGCTTTTATTGTTGGTTCTGGAGTGTTTTCAGTCCGATTTCTGTTTTCCGACACGTAGAACAGTATATTTTTGACAAGTTCATCCGCTTCATAAGGTTTTGCCAGATAAACTTGAATGCCATATTCTTCACATTTTTCGGCCACCCCTGTATTAGCGGATAGTGCCAAAATTGGGGTAGTACATTTCAAATTTTCCCTAATTATTTTACTAGCTGTCAATCCATCCATTATTGGCATTTGTATATCCATAAGGATTACATCGAAATTTTCTTTTTTAATAATCTCCACGGCAATCTGTCCATTGGCCGCAATAACAACCTCAGCCCCAAAATTTTTCAACATTGCCGTTGCAAGTATTTGGTTCAGTTTGTTGTCTTCTACCAAAAGGATTATGTATCCTGATAAAGGTTTTTTCGCGTCATTTTCTTCGTTTTTCATATATCAACTTTTATATTCTGGGTTCTATCAACTTTTTAAATTATTTAGGATGTGTTTTAAGCTTAAATGTTCTTTTTTGTTGAGGTAATTTTACATGACCGTTTAATCATTTGTTTTAATAGTTCCTTTTTTGTTGATTTACTTGAAGGAGGTATATTTGTTGTAAATATGAAATCAATTTTCTGCCTCTGTTAATGTGTTTGCTCATTTAAGGTAATAGATAGAGGGGTTAAAAAACTGTTTCACTATTTAGTTTTCAGGTAGATTCAATTTGCTTTCGTGCAGCAGAAAAGTTCCACCTTATAAATTGTATTTGCTGATCATCCGATAAACGGTTGCTTTGCTGATGTCGAGTTTGTCGGCAACAAGCACAGCGTTTTTATTGTAATTTTTAAGAAAATGTTTCAAAATCTTAACAGTGTACTCTTCCATTGTAAGTTCTTGTTCAAGGATGTTATCGCCTTCGTTCAAATGTTGGATTTGTATATCGTCAGGTTTTATGGTGTCTCCATCAGATAGGATTACGGATAATTCGATAATTGATTTCAATTCCCTGATGTTGCCGGGGAATCGGTAACCAAGTATTTTTTTTTGGGCATCCGAAGAAAGTGTTTTTTGCGGCATGTCGTTTTCTTTGCAGAATAACTGAACGAAATGATTGGCAAGCAGTAAAATATCGCTGCCCCTTTCGCGTAAAGGAGGTAAACTTATTGGCATGCCCATAAGTCTGTAATACAAATCCATGCGGAAAGTGCCGGCTTTTACCATTGAGGCAAGATCCCTGTTTGATGCTGTAATTATCCGCACATCAATTTTTACTTGTTTGTTGGATCCCACCCTGATAATTTCCCTTTCCTGTAAAACCCGTAGCATTTTACTTTGCATGTTCAAATCCATTTCGGATATCTCGTCCAGAAACAATGTCCCTTTATTAGCTTCTTCAAATTTACCTATCCGTTGTGCAATTGCCCCTGTAAATGCCCCTTTTTCGTGCCCGAAAAGTTCGCTCTCAATCAAATCAGCCGGTATGGCACTCACATTAATGGCAACAAAAGGATGCTTCCCCCTTGCGGAACTATAATGTAATGCTTTTGCTATCAAATCCTTACCTGTACCTGTTTCGCCATAAACCGAAACGCTGATATTATTGTTTAAGGCTTTTTGCATAAGTGCGAAAACCGATTTTAGGGGAGCGCACTGACCGATGATGAGGCTCGAAAACGAATATTTTTCGGTAACGGCTACCTTTAAAGATTCGTTCTCGATTTTTAGCTGATAATTTTCTTGTATATTGGTGAGCGCACGCCATAGCCTTTTGGGGGCATCTTCGTTTTTAACAATATAATCGTATGCGCCTTCCTTTAATAAATCAATGGCAGTGGTAATATCTTCTTGCCCCGAAATCATAATTACCTGAATGTCAGGATACGATTTATTTATTTTCAACAATGCATCCTTGCCAGATAGCCCCGGCAATGAATAATCAAGGGTAATAGCCATCGGGCGCCGATGCAGGTTTAGTAAACAATCTTCGGCATTAGCGAACTTTACAATCTCATATTCGGGATTCATTTTTAGGTTATACTCCAATAAATCTGCATACCATAAGTCATCCTCAACAATAAAAATCAACGAAGTTCCCATAAAGTCAATATTTGTATCAAAAATAGAAACTATTAATCAATTTGATACAAAAGGACATAAAATAAATTGAATTAATCCTAATTCTTTTATAAAAGGCATGTAGTTAGGGTTTGATAAGATGTTTCTCAGGTATGAAATGGCCAGATTATTTACAGTGTATTGTTGGTATAATTAAGGATGGTAACTCATCATCCCTCAATTCACTGTTTTTGCCGCATAATTCTCAAATTAGAGTAGGTTTTATAGCAATTCTAAGTTGGTTTTTATGTTAAAACTTACTGATAGATTTAATTTTAATCTGCGGAATCCGTACAATAGTTCGACCCTACGCATTAAAATTATGGGGCAAATACTTGTCTTTCAAAGATTTGTAAGGGCTGGATGATTAAACCCTGAGTCCACTCCGAAAACCTGAAAATTAAGAACCACCACTAAGGCACTATGACTCAAAGGTTCACAAAGCATTGTTATTCTGCGTTATAGACTTAGTGAACTTAGCGAAGCGATATCACGAATTCCTTTAAAACAAGCAATTATGAGTAAACTTGGAGGCTTTGTGCATTTGTGGCTAAAAAAGACTTTTCGGAGTGGACTAAAACCTTTTTTTTGAAAATCAGGATCTAACATCCGATTTAGAAAAACCGAAGGATGCCATGTTTGATAAGTTTTACTATTTTTGTGTAATCATAACAATGGCTATGAAACTATTTGCTTTTATCGAAGATTTTGTTTCCCTGCTTTACCCGAATGTGTGCGCTGCCTGCGGCAATTCGTTGTTCAAGCACGAAGAAATTGTTTGCACTTATTGTTTGTACCATCTTCCGAAAACGAATTACCATCTTATGGAAGCAAGTCCGCTGGATAAGGTTTTCTGGGGTCGGGTGCAATTGGCACATACGGCAGCACTGTACACTTTTCATAAAAAAGGCAAAGTGCAACACTTAATACATCAGCTAAAATATAAAGGCCGTATGGATGTTGGCATATATTTGGGTAAAATTTTGGGTGCGGATTTGGCTAAAACTAAAGCTTTTGCAAATGTGGACAAAGTAATCCCAGTGCCGCTACATCCTGACAAGCAACGGAAACGGGGTTATAATCAAAGCGAACAAATTGCTATTGGGATGGCTAAAGCAATGGATGCAGAAATGGATTCAACATCTTTTATCCGCACTGTTGATACCCAGACACAAACAAAGAAATCAAGGTTCGCCCGCTGGGAAAATGTAAAGGAAATTTTTCAGGTAGCTTCAGCTAATGAACTGGCCAATAAGCATATACTTTTGGTTGACGATGTAATTACAACCGGTGCCACACTTGAATCGGCAGCCCATATCCTTTTAAATATCGAAGGGGTTACATTGAGTGTTGCATGTATTGGGTATGCACGGGAGTAGCATCCTATATTGGCTTTTTGCCCAATCAGAAAACCGAGTGCTTAAAAATTTTGAATTAGTGCCGGATTGTTGGATAAAACTATGAAAAGCCGGGATTTGTGTTTGTGGAGTGTCGCTGTATTAGAGTTTCGACAAATCCGCTTTATCTGCTTCTGCGGTTGTTTCAGGCCCATTTATCATGCCTCGCTGAAAATGCGATTTAACGATTTCGTCAACAAAAGGGTGATTGAGGTTAATGTATTGGATTGAAATGCTAAATCCGCTGTTGGTAAAGCAAATAACTGAATCCTTATCATCGCGGATAAAAAACAATTCATCCTTAATGGGGTTCGTGATGTTGTATTTTGCAACTAACATCTCAATCAGCTTCTTGTTGTTGGCTTTAGAAACATCGGTAAAAACATACTCGCCCATTACAAAAAAATTGTTGGCCAAAAAATAAAGTTCCCTTATCGGGTTGCCCAATATTACATTAGCATACCCCATAATTTTTACGGTATATTCTTTCGAAAATTGATAAATGTTAAAACGTTCGGGTTTCCCTTTCTTGTTTAATGTCGAAAATTTGGCACTAAAAGGAATTGTGGTGAAAGTTATTGTTGATTTTGTATAGAGTGTATTTTTGGGGTCAATATCAGCAAAATTGGAAAAATGACTAACTATATCATCGTCGATACAAATAGGGAAGGGGTTGTCCATAATATGAAACTTCTTGAATGTAGAAACGTACCTGTAACTGTATCGGCCATGAAATAGTTGGATAATGAACAGCCTTACAGCTTTCAAATTAAATATCAAAACCAGTATGATGCCGAATGCTGTAATAGCTATGCCAAGGGTAAGATATGAGTTCATTCTGAATAGTATTGAAATGCCGTGCAAAGGTAATTAAAAATCAAATATGAAAATGTATTGATTTGTAACATTGGGTTTAAAGTTTTAAAAGTAAGGTATTCAGTATTTGTATTGATTAGCTTTTAGTTCGGCTACAGTTTTCCGCCTAAAACAGTTGCCTTTTTGTACCGTTTTAATTGGCCTTGCAAATCGAAAATTTCGATAAAAACAATATATCGTCCAATAGGAGCCTTAAACCGGTCGTTTGTAATGCCATCCCAGGTAAATGCGCCTTGGGTTCCGCAAAGTTCATTGTTTACCAGGTTGCGGATAGCGTGTCCCGTTGCATCGTAAATAGTAACCGTTGCATTGTTGCCGGAATTTTCAAAGGAATAAGCAATTGAAAGGTAATCGTTGTACCCGTCATTATCTGGCGAGAAAATTTCGGGCGAAAGAGTAATAGCATTTCCATCACTTACCAACAACCCAAATTGTGAATTTTTATATGCAGGTGTAGCAAAACCAACTGCTTCGGCAGCCGAATGCCAGTTGGTTACATCATTCGAGTTCCTTTCGGGGCTTATCCTTTCGAGCGAAACGCCATCAACACTTTTAAGGAGTGGATAGTGCATTGCGGAATTATATGCCACTAAATCAATAATATAACCGCTTTTTAAAGTTAATGCAACCAATCCGTCTTCATTGTTCATAGTCGGGAAAGAAACCATATTCAGAAATCCCTGTGGGTTGGTTGTTCTAAAGTTCGCTTTTATTGCTGCACTATCTGTCGTGAGCACTATGTAGGTTTCGGGCAAGATGAGAAATGGCTGGCCAGAAATTTCGTTATAGTCGGTAATTACCATGTTCACGGTATCGTAGTTGGCTAAAACAAGGTTTTTAAGGTCGATAACCTTTGAAGAACGATTGTATATTTCAACAAAATCAACACATCCTGTTGGTGGGTCAAATAGTAATTCGTTGATTATTATATCGTTGGCACTGGCTTCCATCGGAATAGCAAATTTAGCCGATGAATTTGTGGAAATAGGGTTCCCCGCACAATCGGAAATGTTGTTTATGGCTGTAATTGTGTAAACAATCCCTTCGGATAAAACTGTGGGAAGGGTTAAGTACACAACTTTAAAATCGGGGCTTTGGGCAAAAACGGCGGTTGGGTTCCCAATACCGTTATCAATTAAATAATTAGCCGGGTTTTTGATGTTTGCACTGTCGCATGATTCCGAAAACCAAACAATGAGTTGTGAAACGTCGCTTACAGCTACCCTGCTAATTGTTGGTGCGGTATTGTCAGGATTTGGTGCATTTACCGAATTTATTTTGCCTGGCGTCCCTCCCGAAGCACTGCTGCTGGCGTTCCAGTTATCCGCTTCCCCACAAGGGTTTGATGGGTCTATTAGTTCGAGTGACCAGCCGCCTTCAATTTTGTAACTGCTTTTGTACCAATCTTCATTGTAAGAAACTGAATGGATAACGTTATTATCAAAATCCTTCAATGTAATTGTTCCTCCACTATTGGTAACCGCAAAACTGCTAAAATCAAGCACTGGTCCAAAAGGTTCGAGTAACGTTTTTGAGCCATCGTCGCACAGTATAACATATCCACCGGCTGGTATTATATAGTGAGGCAGTGATTTTTCGCTGCTTCCTAATAAAAGTGTCCAATCCTTTAAATCAACAGGATATGTACTGCGGTTATACAATTCAACGTATTCGGCATCTGGCAAATTTACCGGAGGTGATGGGTCGGCCATAATTTCATTAAGCAATATATCGAAAGTTTTTGCTACATGCCTTGAAAAAGGAAGCTGTACTGTTTCCATACTGTTGCCTGCCAGATCGTTAACATTGGAAACGGAAAGTGTATAAACTACATCTGCCAAAAAAATATTAGTGAAAAGTAAGTTCACTACAGCTGGGTTTGAAATATCCTGAGTTGCTGATTCGGGTTTGATGTTTCCTGGATTTACCGAATAATTGTTGATGTTTATGGCACTGTTGTTTTGCACAGCTTCGTTAAAAACCACTGTTAACCGATTTGTCGCAGTCAAAGAAACTGAAAGGATTTCAGGTGGTGTGTTATCAACTATTACCTGGCCTGCATAAAAGTCGTCGAAATAAAATTTTGTACTGTTGCTGCTGGTGTATTTGCAGTAAACGCCAAGAAAAGAGCCAGTTGAAAAACTGTTGTCGATTCCTGTTGCTTGTAATTGATAATTTACACCACCCGATGGATCGGCAAGTACTTGCCATGCACCGCCTGTTGCCCGTATAACTTTAATGCGTATTGCAAAGGAGGCTGCAAGTAACCCATCGCTGCCACGGCAAATAACAGTATGGATGTTTCCCGATTGCTTAATTAGTTCAATAGCGTCGTTCGATCCTGTTTCGCCCAATTTTAGGTAATACCCATTAAGTGCGCCTTTTAGATCTACCTGATCGGAAGAAAGGTACACACGTGCAAAGTTATTGTCGGAAGGTGCAAATGCTAATTTTATCCAGAAATTCCATTCCATGTCGGGCAGCGTTGTATTAGTTGCCGATAAAGTTGAAATGTTTTCACCAGAGGCGTTTAATTGCAACTGAAAAGCGGTATTGATTTTATAAGTGGCTGCATCACCGTTCCATACAGGATTGGTTGTAAAATCCCCATCTGAAAAATTATCAATAAACTGTGCATTGCCTAAGTTATAAGTTAGGATTGCTGCAATAAGGATTAGAAATTTACGCATATTAATAGTGTTTAACTTCTGACGATGGTAAATGTAGTATTTTTGCACGCCCGAAATAAAATTTCGGTAAAGGTATGAAATTGCCTTAGCGTTACAAACACGAACACTAAGTTAAAGCAACGGAAAAGTTAACCTTTTATTTGTAAACCTACTAATTATCAAATCTATATGAAAATAGCAATTGTTGGTGCCACTGGACTTGTAGGCAGTGTTATGCTTAAAGTACTCGAAGAGGCAAGATACATTTCTTTTGATAAAATTACCGAAATAATTCCTGTTGCTTCCGAAAAATCTGTTGGTAAAGATTTGTTTTTCAACAATATGCCCCGTAAAATCGTAAGCATTTCCGATGCTATTGCAATGAAGCCGGAGATTGCAATTTTTTCGGCCGGAGCTGCCGTTTCGAGGGAATATGCACCGCTTTTTGCGAAAGCCGGCACGTTTGTAATTGATAACAGCTCGGCCTGGCGAATGGACGATGGCATCCCTTTGGTGGTTCCTGAAATTAATGCTTCGCTACTAAGCCAAAAAACTAAAATCATTGCAAATCCAAACTGTAGCACCATACAAATGGTGGTTGCGTTATCGCTTTTGCACCAGCATTTTAAAATTAAACGCTTGGTGGTTTCTACGTATCAATCTGTTTCAGGTACCGGTCAAAAAGCGGTGGAGCAGATGATGAACGAACGTGCAGGAACCCGTACGAATATGGTTTATCCTCATCCAATCGACATGAATTTGTTCCCTCATGGAGGATCTTTTGAGAGCAATGGTTATACCACCGAGGAAACAAAACTGTTGAACGAAACACGCAAAATATTGGGCGATGATTCAATAAGGCTTACCGCAACAGTGGTTCGTGTGCCAGTTACAGGTGGGCATTCGGAGTCGGTAAACGTTGAATTTGAAAAAGAATTTGAAATGGAATGGATAAACAAACTGCTGGCAACCACCAAAGGTGTTGTGGTTCAGGATGATCCTGAAAAGTCCATTTATCCTATGCCAAAGTATGCCGAAGGCCGCGACGAGGTTTTTGTTGGCCGCATCCGCCGCGACGAATCCCAACCCAACAGCATCAACTTGTGGGTTGTTGCCGATAACCTCCGCAAAGGCGCGGCCACCAATGCAGTTCAAATTGCGGCATACTTGCTGAACAACGAACTTGTAAATGCATGAGCATGGTAGTTAAATTAACTCCTCCCAACTCGAATCCATAATGTTCGAATTGTGATTTGCCTGTAATTTTCAACGGGTTATATTTGTCAAGCGTACTTCGTCCATCGCAAATAAAATTAAATCCCGACTTTATATACAGACTCTAAGTTTGATTGAAAGGCCAGATTCCTTCCATTTCCCTTTTTTCCAACCTCCAATAAATGAAAGTATTCCGTCAGATTTCAGCGTTTACATCTCCTTGCCGTCCTGTGGTAACGGTTGGTGTTTTTGATGGGGTACATAAAGGCCATTTAGAAATAATCAACAGGCTATCAACTGTTGCTAAGGAGAAAAATTGCGAATCGGTGGTTATCACGTTTGAACCCCACCCCCGCTTGGTTTTACCGCACCATGCCGAATTAAAATTATTGCAAACGCTCGACGAAAAATTAGAACGTTTTGAAATTGCGGGGGTTGACTCAGTGTTGGTTATCCCATTCGACCGCGAATTTGCAAGAATTACCCCTCACGACTTTATTAAAAAAGTGCTGGTTGATCAGGTAGGCATTAGCCATGTGATTACCGGTTACGATCATTTTTTTGGCCAGAACCGTCAGGGTGGCTTCGAATTGCTTTCTGAAATGGGAATGCAATATAATTTTACCGTTGACGAATTGCAGATGGTAACAGTTGGCAGCAGCACGGTTAGTTCTTCGTCTGTTAGGCGTGCATTGCTCGATGGCGATGTGAAACATGCTTCAAGTATGTTAGGTTATATTTATTCAATAAGCGGCGAAGTGGTTGTAGGTAATAAAATCGGGCGCAATATTGGTTTTCCAACTGCTAACTTGAAGTCATCAAATTCGCACAAATTGGTTCCTGGGCAAGGTGTATATGCATCGATAGTAAACAGCAATGGCGTAAATTATAAGGGGATGGCCAATATTGGTTACAGGCCGACAATAGATGCCGACCGCCTTACCATCGAAGTTCACATTTTCGATTTTAATCAGGATATTTATGGACAGGATATTACCCTGTGCTTTGTGGAGAGGATACGCAGCGAAAAAAGGTTTGGCAGCCTGGGCGATCTGCAGTTGCAGCTTGCCAACGATAAAATAGTTGCAGGCCGGATGCTGGAAGGGTTTTGATGCGCTTACTTTGATTTTGTTACCACTATCCCAATTTCATCAATGCCAATAGTTTGGATTTTTGGGATAATATTTTCGATGCTTATTTTGCAATTGCCTTTGTCTGCAAGGTTAATTTCTTTCCACAGCACCGTTGTAACCTCAAAGTGGTTGTTTTTTGCAATCCCCAGCATTTTACCGTTTTCGCGAATAGCGATGTTTACCTCACGCATACGCTCTTCTCCCGATGGGGTGGTAAATATAATATAAACAGGCAGTTTATCGTATTGAAACCCGGCAGTGTTCCGCACAACGAGGCTTATGTCGTAACTTTTGTCTGCTTCTTGAACCGGAAATTCTAATAGTTTCATCGAAAACCGATCCCAAGTTGCATCCTTCATTTTTGTATATTTTTCAAAAACAGGTCCTTGGTTACAGGAAATGAGGGAAAAAGCTGTTAGGAAGAAAAAAAAACTTAGGATTTGTGTTTGGGTTTTCATTCGGATATAATTTTGTGTGTTCTTATTATTAATGTTTTGTGACAATTGCCTGATCCTGAATGGAAAAGGAGGTTTTGCTAATTACTACCCAGTTCCCAATATTTCATTTCTCCCCATCACCTCTCTCACGATCGCCCCCAATTTGCAGCAAATCGTTTTCGAAATCAGGAAAGCTTACCCTATCACCCCGCTACCAAAGCATATCCTCGAATCATTGTCGTAGATTACCCCGAACTGTCCGGCTGCTACTCCCGAAACTGGTATTGTTGATTTTATCAGATAATTTTCACCATTTCTGATAAGTGTTCCTTTTGTAAAATCGGGGGTATGGCGGATTTTGAAAGTTATCTCGTACTGGTTATCAGTATCACGCCAGGGGTTTTCGGTGATAAAATGAAAGTTGGTTAAGTGGATTTCATTCTGGTATTGCGATTCGGGGTCATAGCCATTGGAAACAAAAACGTTATTGTCTGCCGAATCCTTTTTGACCACAAACCAGGGGCCACCGCCTAAATTTAAGCCTTTTCGCTGGCCGATGGTATGAAACCAGTAGCCTTTGTGTTTTCCGAGCAATTTTCCTGTTTCCAGTTCAATTATTTTACCCTCTTTTTCGCCAATATATTTCCTCAAAAAATCAACATAGTTCACTTTGCCAAGGAAACAAATGCCTTGGCTGTCGCGGCGGTGGGCACTTGGCATATTTTGTTTATGGGCAATGGCGCGGACTTCGCTTTTCATCAGGTTGCCAACCGGGAACATGAGCTTGCTTACTTGCGGATAAGTGATTTGGGCCAGGAAATCGGTTTGATCCTTTATCGGGTCCTTGGCTGTCGAAAGCCAGGTTTTCCCTCCTTCAACCACCGTATTTGCGTAATGCCCGGTCGAAATTTTATCAAAATCCTTGCCCCAATATTTCTCAAATTCCCCGAACTTTATCAGCCGGTTGCACATTACATCGGGATTGGGTGTTAGCCCGTTGCGAACTGCATCCAAAGCATAAGCCATCACATTATCCCAATATTCCTTGTGTAAGGGCACAACATCCATTTTCAAGCCATAATATTTTGCTAACCAAGTAGTAAGCTCAATATCTTCTTCTGACGAACAATCCAGAAAATTTTCATCGTCTTTCATGCCAATGCGGATGTAAAAAATGTGCGGTTCGTGGCCTTGCTCCTTTAATAGGTGCAACATCACCGAACTATCAACGCCTCCCGAAACCAATGCCGCTATTTTCACTTGAAATGTAGTATTTGCCGGCAAAAATACGGTTTTTAAAGTTTGTACAAAAAATGGCCTTTGTTAAATATTACCACTTAGTGGAACGTTCAAAATGACTTACTCAAAACAGATGGCCGTTATAGCAATGTTTTTTTCAAATTTTAAGTCCACTTCGATAACCTAAAAATTAAGAACCGCCACTAAGGCACTATGACATAAAGGGTCACAAAGCATTGTTATTCAGAGTTATAAACTTTATGAAACTTAGAGGCTTTGTGCCTTTGTGGCAAAAAATAGACTTGTCGGAGTGGACTTAAGCTTAAAAAATCGAAGATCTGAAATCGCACATTTTAAAATATACCAAGTTTAAAACAAACCCAAATCGTTATGCGTGCTGCTTTTTTAGTAATTTTACATCAAGGGTTTATACGCATTTATCCTTTTTTATGTGATTTATGTTAAGTAGCTGATATATAATCACCCAACTTTTTACCATGTTGGTTTGTTCTGTTTATGGTATAGTGCCAAAAGAGGTAAAAGTGAAGAAATATTTGCCAAGAATAGAATTATGTTAAAAACAATAAGTTGGTTTGCGTTTCTATGGTGGAGCATGCTCAAACCAAGATTTGAATTAAAGAGGCTGAACCGGCAAGGGAGAATTATTGAGAGGGATGCCTGCGCTCATGCCCTTGCGAGGGAATGGGCGCAAACAGGCCTTGCCATGAACGGTTCTTCCATACATTTGTCGGGTCTCGAAAATGTGCCAACCACTGGCGGTGTGCTTTTTGTGGCCAACCATCAAAGCAATTTCGATATCCCAATACTTTTAGGGCATGTGCCACGCGATAAAGGTTTTATTGCAAAACAGGAATTGTTGAAAGTCCGCCCGTTTGGCAGGTGGATGAAATATATAGGCTGTGTTTTCATCAATAGGGCCGATCCCCGCCAATCGGTGCAGGCAATAAGCGATGCTGCCCAAAGCCTTGTTGCAGGGCATTCATTGGTAATATTTCCCGAGGGCACGCGGAGCGCCGATGGAATTGTTGGCCCTTTTAAGGCTGGCAGCTTAAAATTGGCATTAATGGCTAAAGTACCCATAGTGCCTGTAAGTATAAGCGGTTCAAAGGATATTATGCCCAAAGGAAGTTCGGTAATACGATCTGCAAATGTGAAAGTTGTTGTTTCACCACCCTTGTTGGCCAATGAATTGAATGGGCTGAATTCAAACGAGATAGCCAAAAAGGTAAGGGATATTATTGTTGAAAATCTAAAGTAAAGGTTCGAAACTCCTTCGGAATCTTGAAACCAAGATTCGTTTTAGAAGCCCGAGACGGAGTAGGCTTATTTCTGAATATTGTATAAGCAACATTTGTCCTTTGTACAGCAAAAATATTTTTTGTACAAATTGGGTCTTTTATTTATTACATATCATAGCCGCCCTGAAGCAATAGCACAAGAAGGACTAATACGGTTATTGCTAAACTTACAATCCCCATTATGATGCTTGTACGTGCCATTTTACTTTTGGATGATGCTAATCCTTTTTTGCCCAAAATTATAGCTGCAATTGAAAACGGGATGTAAACAGGGATGTAACTCAGGAATAACATCAACAATAAAGCAAGCAGTGCTGATATGAGTGCTAAGATTGCATAAGTTTCGGCCTTTTTTTTACGTGCCTCGTCTTCCTGACTATATATTGGTGAAGGATTCGGAGTTTGAGAGCCTTTTTTATTAACAGTATCAATAGCAGTTTGAGTAGTTTTTTTGCTTGTATCAGGGTAAAATATGTGTCTCGGGATTATTGGCTCGGTAGATAAAGATGCAGTCAATGATTGCCGGTTGTATTCGGAAATCAGGGAATCAGTCGGCTTCGTAAATTTCTTAACCAATGCGAGTAATTCCTTTGCTTCTGACTGGCCACGGATAGTTATTTTTTTATTTGACAAAAATTTAAGACTGTCAGCAGGCTTAGGTGTTTTTGCATGTTTATGCCGAGAATGTGTATTTGCACCACCTAAATGGGTGGAGGACTTGTTTTGCTTGGAAGAATAAAAATAGGGGTAATTTGTTGTCTGCTTGCCTGAATTGCAGGAAATCAGCAAAAAAAGCGAAATCAGCAAAAAAAGCGAAGTTGTTTTTTTTGAAAAAGCAGGTAGAGATTTCATGTTCCGGTTCTTTAAAAGGTTTATAAAGAGTTAGGATAAGACACAAAAAGTTTGGGAATGCACTTTTAAAAATAATTAGTTATACCCAAACCCAAAGGTAAGCATGAAATTGCAAAAATGTATAAACAGGCCTAATTAAAAATCAATTCGCTCTACAATATTTTCCTTACCACCGGTATTAACCTTAACAACCAGGCAGTTGCAAAGGTTGTTACAAGTGCAGTTGGGGCTACAATCGCAAATTTCAGCAATGGGTGCAAGCCAGATGTGGAAAAAGCATATAGGAACAAAACACAGATCAATGGATGAATGAAATAGGCAAGGAAAACGCTTTTGCCCAGTGTATCGGAAAGTTTGCTGGGTTTATTAAACCATTTTCGGAACAAAACAATAGAAATCATTCCCGTTCCCAGGGTTTTGATCACTTCCCAATACGCGTAAAACAGGGAAGCAAGTGAACCTGATTTTGCGATCATGCCAATCCCTAAATTTTTCCTGAATACGATCAGCAAAACAACAGGGATTATCATTGCCACCAGGGCTGCAATTGCCCAAGGAAGCGCACTTTTCAAATTTAGTTTTTCAACCCAATTATAACGGGCGGCCGTGGTTCCCAAAAAGAATGAAGTCCCGAAAAATACAATGGAGCCTAAAGGTCTGCTTCCTGCGAAATCGCCTCCCATCGGGAAAATAATCCTTGCAACGAAACTCGAAAAACCAACCAACAAAACAAAAAGGAGAATTTTGGTGTTGGCAGGAAAAGAATCCGTTTTCGGCTTATACCATCCCTGTGGAAAGAAATACCAAAATGCCGCGTACGCCAGCGAGAAAACCAAAATCAAAACCACAAACCACATTACGCCCATAAAACCATAAATGCCTGAATGATAGCTTTCGGTAAGGAATTGAATAAACGATCCATCATATCCTTTTGCCAATTTGCTGAAATACCTAACAAAAGGCCCGATGAGGAAATAATATAAAACCAGCGGCAGCCCCAATCTCATAATCCTTTCTTTTACAAACCGCGAAACTCCTTTTTTATCCAACGAAGGGAAAGTGAAATAGCCCGCAATAAAAATAAACATGCCCATAAGAAATGAGTAAGCCACAAGCACGAAAAGCGAAAGGGAAGCTTTGGTTGCGAAATCGTTAACCGTTTCAAGGTAGTTCCACCTGCCACCACCAATGGCACCATAACTGGCAGCAATATGCCCGGTTATTACGTAAGAAATAAGGAATACTTTTATATTGTCGAGGTAAATGGACCTTTCTTTCATTTAGCGGGATATTTTTTTGCCAAAGGTAAAAAAGACAAGGTTGTATCCATGCCAAAAAGAAGATTTGTGTGTAAAAACCACAAAATAGGCAAGAACAGATAGGACACAACATAAAAATGTACCTCGGTTTGTAAAAATCCGATACACATACGGTGAATCGGTAAAAATCGGTCTTTTCGCATATCCTACAAAAATCCGATAGGATATCTGAAAAATCCGATAAAAATCCCGCCCCCCGAAGGGGGCAGGATTGCACCGGGCGTTACTGGGCTTCCGTGGCTTCCGTGGCGGTCTTTTCGGTGATGGCTGTTACTTCCGGGGTGTTGGCGCGCAACATGTCGCTGTATACAGCGGTCAATGCGACCGTGGCGAGTTCGTGATTGTTTCCGCACAACGTGACGAGCTTGACACAGGCACGGGTAACACGCGCATCGGAGGTGATCAGGTCGGTCGCGGTTTTCGCCATGGCCGTGCATTTATCGGCGAGGCTCTGCAATGACTTGATCTGCTCCGGTGACATGCCCGTGGTGTCGATGCCGGCGATGATAACGGGGGTGTTGTTCTCGTTGGTGTTGGGGGTGTTGTTCGTGGTCAACATGGTAGTGTACTCCTGCCCTTTCGGGCGGTAGAACATGCCCCCCTGCCGTAACAGGGGGGTCAACATAGGTCTCATGGGGGGTCGCACCCCGATACCGTGCGCCTTGTGCGCCTGAGACCGTATATACAGCGTGTTGTGTGAGGTAATATACTTCAACGCCGCCATGGCGGCGTTGTTTCCCTTCCCCCTTCCCCCCGC
>CAJAXK010000067.1 GCA_903946925.1 uncultured Bacteroidales bacterium
CTTCTCCCGCTTGAAAGGTTCACTGAAGGTGCGTCGCACTTTGTTCTGTCCCATTTTTGACAAATTGTAAAGTTATGAACTAAACTTCTTGTCAACCTATTTCATGATAGGACAGTTATTCGTACTTCGTACTTCGTAAATCGCACTTCGTAAATCGTCATTCGTAATTTCACCATCCTTTATCATTTCCCCAAAAAAGCCCTCATATTTTCCATATTCTGTTTGTGAAATAAGTCCTTTCCTTCGGAAGTGTACAGGAAATCAATAAGTTGCTTGTAATTTGCAACAATTTTACCACGTACCATTTTCATGGTCGAATTCATCATGGAATTTTCTTCGGTAAATGGAGCTGGTAAAATACCTATGGCAGCCGGCAACCAACGATGCGGGAAAAGGTGGCCATAATGTCCATGTTTGCGATACTGGTTCAACTCATGCCCAATACAGCGTATGGCTTCATGCACGCCGGCATCTGAGGTTGGTTCAAGGTTTTTATGTTTCAAATGGGCCATAAGTTTTAATTTATCAGGCACAATTAGCCCAATTGTATATGGATGCTGGTTGTTAAACAACATGCTCTGCGAAATATATTGGCTTTGGCCAATATAAGCTTCTTCAATTCCTTCGGGGCTGTATTTCTCGCCATCGTCGGCAATCAGCAGGCTTTTGAAACGACCTAACACGTACAAAAAGCCATCAGTGTCCATATAACCAAGGTCGCCAGTGTAAAGCCATCCTTCCCGCAACGATTGAGCTGTGGCTTCCGGGTTGTTCCAATAGCCAAGCATTACATTTTCGCCTTTAATAACTATTTCGCCATGTTCCCCAACTGGTAGTTCCTTGCCTTTTTCATCACAAATTTTCAACTGCAAATTTTTTACCAGATGTCCCGAAGATCCCAATTTGTGCTTTGCCAGCGAATTGGATGAAATAATTGGGGCTGCCTCGGTAAGCCCATATCCCTGAAACATGGGCATGCCAATGGCGTAAAAGAATCGTTGGAACTCAATATCGAGCAGTGCGCCGCCACCGATAAAAAATTCAAGACGCCCTCCAAAGCCTTCACGTATTTTACTGAATAAGATTTTATCATAGAGTTTCATCAGTGGTTTATAGATGAAAGTCAGCCCACGTCCTTTGTTCCAACCATCGTTGTTGTAACTATACGAAATACGCAAGGCATGTTTAAATAGGGTTTTAGCAAGAAAACCTTTGTCACTGATACCTTTTTCGATATTCTTTTTGAAATTTCCTGCCAAAGCAGGGACACTCATCAGCAAATGGGGTTTGTTTTCCTTTATGTTTATCGGTATGTTTTTCAGGGTTTCCATCCCGCTTTTCCCAACCTGAATCGAAGCCATTGAAGCCCCTTTTCCCATCATGCAATAAATGCCGGCAGTGTGCGCAAACGCATGGTCCCAGGGCAATATCAAAAGTGTGGTGAAATGTGGCGGAATATCCATTAGTGTATAACCCTGATATACATTGGCGACATAATTGTTATGCGAAAGCACTATGCCTTTAGGGTCGGCAGTGGTACCTGATGTGTAGCAGATATTGGCCGGATCGGTTGGCAGCACAGCTTGGCATGCTTCAATGAATTTATCCTTTGAGGTTGTAAGGAATTGTTTTCCCAAATCCAATACTTTTTGATAGGTGATCTCCGAATCGTTCCCTGCTTCGCCATCAAGTACTATTAGTTTTTTAAATCCTGTCAGCGATTGTTGGATATCCCTGATTTTATTTGCCTGGTTTCCTGATGCAATTGCCATTGAGGCTCCGGCATGGGCTAAACGATATTTTATTTCGTTAGGTTCATTTAGTTTTACTGATAACGGTATGTTTATGGCTCCAATAAACAGTATGCCTAATTCGCTTACCACCCAGGCGTTACGGCCTTCGGACAGCAATGCGATACGGTCGTCTTTCGTTACACCAAGGCTTAACAAGCCGGCAGCAAATTGTTCAACCAGGGCCTGAACCTGTTTATATGTAGTTCCTTCGTAAGTGGAACCTGTTTTTTCCCACAGGTAAATATTGCCGGAATATTTGTTTGCATTTTCTAGAAAAAAAGCTGGAATGGTTTGCATCTGTATGGTTTTTACGTTTCAAATGTAATCTATTATTTGTAAATCAGCAAAATTGGAATTCAAATTATTACATATCAACAATCGGCTAATTCTTATTTTGAGGTGCTATTTAACAAACATTTGCTACAAGATTTATTTTTTATTGTCCTTTTGTCTTGACACAAAAGAACGAAAAAGTCAAGGCTTTATAGAAATTTTACACATCTGTACACCTCGGTAAACACCCGCAAAACAAGGCTTGACAGTTTGGGTACAACATCTTGTGA
>CAJAXK010000068.1 GCA_903946925.1 uncultured Bacteroidales bacterium
CGCATCCGCTGAATCATTCAATGCCAAAATAAAAGCTTTCAGGCAACATCACAGAGGTGTTACGGATGTCAATTTCTTCCTTTTCAGGCTATCTAATCTATATGCTTAATATCTTAGCTCCACAGGTTTTGAGCATGATCCGTAAAGGACTAAATCTATTGCTGTGGAAAGCATTGAATCCGCTCTAGAAAGTCTTTTCTTTGCCTCTAAGTATTACACTGATACCTCGGCGTAAGCTTAGCCGAACACCTGCCGAAGGGGCACAAATAGCCAAAGGTTATTCATGGTTGCCTACTTTTAAAGGAATCCACATCGACAATTCCAGTGCATCGCTAACTATCGCTTCTCCAAATTCACTATGTTTATTGTATTGAGTAATAAGGGCGTGCCAATTTATGATAAAGTGTTGCTTTGGCAAGCCACATCGGGCACTCAGCATACCGCTTACAGCTTTTTGCATTTTGAGGTTTTGTGAGGAGAATCAGCAATAGTTTTTTTTGAATATTGGTAATGTGTTAGCCAAGTCTTCGGGTTATCATTTGTTCAATAATAAAATACAATTTTTGTGGCGTAACTGTACGCCATGGAAGGTTATCGAACTTGCCTCCCATAGCCATATAATAATCGAGGTGGCCAGCCTCAAATTCCTGAATAACATGATGGCGAAAATTAATACAGGCAATCCAGCCATCCTCCAACTCATCAAACCATTCTTGGTAGTAGGAATCATCGGAATAATGAAAATTGAGCACGTTTTCGCCAATTAGGATGTATTTGGTTATGCCATTTTGAAGCAAATGCTCAATAATATTTCTATAAAGGAACATGATATCGTTGTACAGGCAATCGTTCCATTCGCCGATGAACTCAATTATGCAATATCCGTTTTCGTAATCGGTATAAAGCAATTTTATGTAAAGCGTTTCGGAGCCAATATAATCCCATTGTGGGTGCAGGAGATAATTATATACCTTACCTGTGAATTCAAATTCGCTGTACTCGCGTCCATAAAAAGGCGAACGCTCATCCTCGGCAGCAATATAAATACTTTGCCAGTTGTAATGTGGTTCAATATCGTGCATATTCCTTCAAAATCTAACATTTTCGGGTACCTAATTCTCAAAACTTATTCCCGGTTTTCTATCCTAGAGCAACCGCTTCGAGAGTAGAAAAAACCACTTGAAGGGTTGGGTTTTCTTAATCAACTATCAACCCATCAACCAACCAACCCATCAACTATTTACCAAACTCCGGTGCAATGGCATAGGAGCGTGCTGCAGAGTAGGCGGTAAAAAAGCCAATGCCTCCGTTGCTTATATTTCCTTTAATATTTGCTGGAGGCCCACTAAAAAGCGGATTGGAACCAAATAATTCAGATTGGGCTTCGGCCAGAAAATTAAAATATTCTTTACCAATGCTATTTACTTCTGCGGTAATGGTATCGCCAACCCTCAATCCTTGTTCGGTGGAACCCTGATCCAAATAACCAATTGGTAAACCATTGGTATAGTTCCCGTTGTAAAACAAATCATCACTAATAATCCATTCATCTAAGGTATCGGTAAACATGGTTTGGTTCTTCGACAATAAAAAACGGTAAAAATCAACGGTTGGCGGCTCCTGTACATAACATTTTACTTCCCATATCCCATCTTCCGACCATTCGGGATGAAACTGCAAAGTTATTGAGTCCATGGCAGTAACGGGATTAAGCGTGGAACTAGCCGAATAGTCAGAATGTCCGCCAATTGCGTTAGCAAGTTTAATATTCAATGAATATACTTTTCCAGGGATACCAAATACTTCCTGAGCTGTTGTGTAAGTGCCTGGAGTTGTTTCGGTAAGCGGAAAAACCTGTATCCCATCCGAAATAGTTACTGTTGCTCCAGAAACTGGAGGAGCCGGCTGATTGTAAAAATAGCTTGAAGTTGAAGTCAAGACAACTGCATGAGCCATTGTGTCGGTAGAAATGGAGCCATCCACCACAAGCCGCACATAGCTGTCGTCGAGCTGAATATCAATTTTTTCGGTACAGGAAACCGTTATTAGCGAAATGAAGGAAAATATAAATAAGTATGCTTTTGTTTTCATTTTATATGGTGTGGTTTTTAAGGTTCAAGGTTCAATGCTTTGCGTTCAAGGTTTAATTGGCTTCGCCGTTCAATGCTTCGCGTTCAATTGCTTCGCGTTCAAGGTTCAATGCTTTGGGTTCAAGGTTCAATGCTTCGCGCTCATTTGTTCTATTGTTCTATTGTTCATTTATTCTATTGTTCAACGTTTCGCTTTTAATGCTTCGCTTTTAATCAGGCACTGAGCTTATCGATTTGCAATTGCATCGCGTTCCATTTTAAAAGGATCAATCCGTTTTCAAAAAAACTTAAAATTGTAAGTGAGCGATGGGATTATTGCAAAAAGGTAGGTTTTTTCTGCATACGTTATATTAGGATCCATGCTGTCCTGGGTAAAATTTATGGCCCAGGAATTATGCCTGTTATATGCATTGTAAAGTGAAAAATTCCATTCTCCATGCCACCTTTTGCCGGGCTTTTCTTTTCCCATTAGGGAAATTGATAAGTCTAACCTGTGGTAATCAGGCATCCGGTATGCATTCCTGTTCGAATAAATTGGTAAAATTGCATTTCCCACTATTGCCCTGCCAGTTGGGAAAGTTACAGGCAATCCAGTTGAATATACCCAAGTTGCCGAGGCCGAAAGCCGTTTCGATATATCGTAATTGGCTACTATATTCACCGAATGTGGTTTGTCGTAAGGTGCATTGTAGCGGTTTCCTTCGTTTATCTCAGGTATTTCGCGAAAAGATCTGGAATACGTGTAGCTTACCCAACCCGTTAATTTACCCTCGTTTTTACGTACCATAGTTTCGGCACCATAAGCATATCCGGTGCCTATGCGCAATTCGCCTTCGAGGTAAGGATTTAAAAGCAATGAGGCATGGTCGCAGAAATCTATCACGTTCCGGTAGTTTTTGTAATATATTTCCGATGAGACCTCAAACATATTGTTGTCGAGATTCCTGAAATATCCGATAGCTGCCTGGTCGCACAATTGCGGTTTCACATTGGGTGTTGCCGGAAACCAGATATCGAGTGGTGTGCCGGCAGTTGAATTTTGTGCAAGTGTTATAAATTGTGCTGTATGTGAGTAACTGCCTTTTATGGATGAAACCGGGTTTATAAGGTAAGTGAAAGCCAAACGGGGTTCAAGGCTGGAATAATGGTTAAAAACAGTGCCTTTTGAATACACAGTGCTATCAATTACATTGTATTCATTATCAAAATTATAATAGGTTCCTGGGCCAACATTTTGGAACAAAGCAAACCGCAATCCATATTTCAGGGTCAATTTGCTTGAGGATTTAAATTCGTCGGAAACATACAGGCTGTGCTCCAAAGCATATTGCGAAGGGAGGATAAACTCGTTGAACGCGCTTTCGCTTCCAAGACCTGTTGCCGTTCCAGGCTCAAACTGGTGTAGCATTGTTGTAGCCCCAAACCGCAAGGTGTGGTTGTTGGTTAGGTAATATGAAAAATCGAATCGCCCTGAGTAATCGCGCATTTTGGAAGTCCATAAAAAAGAACTCGCTTCGCCTTCTGGAGTGCCCAATTCGTATTTATAGTTCGAGTAAATGAGGCTGAGGTTGAAGAAAAGTTTTTTTGAGAACAAGTGGTTCCACCGCAACGAACCTGTTTGGTTGCCAAAGCCCATTTGTGCAAACTGGTTTTTAAAAGTATCGCGGCCAGCATAACCTGACAAGTAGAGGCGGTTATTTTCGTCAATAACATGGGTGAGTTTCATGTTAAAATCGTAGAAATAAAGCTTGTTATCGCGCACATTTTCATCCTTGGCAAAAGGCAGGAAAATATCAGCATAGGTGCGACGGCCTGCAACAAGAAAAGTAGTGCGTTCGCTGCCAATAGGCCCTTCGAGGGTAAGCTTGCTCGACACCGTGCCAACACTGCCTGTTAAAGCGAACTTTTTTGCATTTCCATCCTTCATCCTTACATCAAGCAGCGACGAAAGCCTGCCTCCATAAGCCGCAGGTATATCGCCTTTGTACAAGGTTACATCTTTAATGGCATCGTTGTTGAACACCGAAAAGAAACCTAAAAGGTGCGAAGCATTGTGTATTGTAGCCTCATCCAGTATAATCAGGTTTTGATCGGAGCTTCCTCCACGAACACTAAACCCGGTTGCTCCTTCGCTTGTGGATTGCACTCCGGGCAGCAACTGCAAAACCTTTATTACATCAATTTCGCCCAACAATGCCGGCACTTTACGTATGGTTTTAATATCCATTTTCACCATGCTCATTTCGGGGGCACGTACATTTTCATCCGTCCTCTTTCCGGTAATAACCACAACGCCTAATTGCGATTCAACGGCTTGCAGGTTAATATCCAAAGAAAGGTTTTTGTCGAGTTGCAATTTCTTTTCCTGCGGCTCGAAACCAACATACGAATACCGGATTGTATAGTTGCCTGCGGCAATGCTCAGGGAGTAAAAACCATACACATTGGTAATAGTGCCTACTTTCAACTCGTTGCAAAACACAGTAACCCCAATCAGCATTTCACCATTCGATTTATCGCGCACATACCCACTCAGGGTAACTTTGCCTTGATCATTTTCACCAGATGGCAGCGAATATGCTATTTGTGAAATGAAACCTATTAGGAATAAAATGAGTATAAATTTAAGAAGCTTCATAATCAGAGTGCCATTAATTTCATAAAACCTGTGTTGTTAATGATGTATAAACGCAATGTGGGTTGAATTGTTATTGGCGGGAAAACATTGGACTGGTATTTTGTATTTCCATATTCGTATTATGTTTTTGGGATCAAATTTTCCATAGTCGTATGTTGTTGTAATGACAGGAAAATTCGGGAAAAGATGGAATGGGAAATAGAAAAGTGTAATTTTTGCTGTTACTTGAATCGAGGTACCATAAAATGATTGTTTTATAAACGATTTAATCTTCCAGGTACCTTTGTCTTGATATTTCAACATTCCAGTGTATCAAGTAAAAAACTAAAGTGAAAATCAAACAAAGTTTTGGTTTTGATAACAGTAGAAAGCACTTCACCATACCAAAATACAATATGTATAAATAGCAGCAGTGTTTTCAATTAGCCTAAATAATTGATTACCTTATGTTTATTTATAAAATTGAAAATGGGGAAATGCCACGTACTGCATTTTCTTTAATAAATAAACTTCCGGTTGCTTTAGAATTGCTAATTTTGAAGTGCGAAAATTTAGGTATGACAAAAATAATTGCATTAGCTTTCTTCCTTTTATCTGCCACGGCCATTATGGCCCAAAGCAGCCCACTGCGGCTCGAAATACCAGCACCATCAGGAAGCGATCCGTTTAACTATGTAACCGCTGGCGAAAATGGGGTCTTGGTTTTTTACCCAACTATTAACGAAACCGGAAAAGATAGTGTAAGCTGGTCGTTTTTAATGGCTGATAACCAGCTAAAAGAATCATGGCACAACCTAATGCCCCTTCATAAAGATGCCACTTATTTGAAAAGCCTTTCAGGCAAAGAAGCCATTTACCTTCTGTTTCACGATACAAAAACCAAGGAGGACAGCAATATCTTTGTTTTTATGGTTGTGCCCCGCTTGAAGGCAATAATCGAATACAGGAACATAATCCCGGCAAAAGCCGAAGTTGTTGACTTTGAAATATCACATGCCTTTGTTTATATCGGTTTCAACAACAGAAAAGGCCAGCCGGGCATTGTCGGCTTTTCGCTAATAACAGGCGAAAAACGAAATTACTCCATTACTACCGAAAAGGATGCTCTGTTGCTCGACATAGCAATAGATACAACGCGAAATGACATTTTTGCAACTTACAAAATACAGTATTCTTCAACCAAAAACCACCTTTTTGTAAACCAGTATAATTCTCCGGGAGCTTTGGTGAAAACTTTTGACTTCAGCGGACAGAACGAAAAAAAGAATTTCAATTCGGCACAATATATTCCTTTTGGCGATGGACAAGGCTTGGTTGCAGGTACTTATGGATTTAATATAAGCAACACCCGCCGCCAGTACGATTATTACGATTACTACTACAACAATTATTATAACTCATACTATTCGCCTTATTATTCGAGGCAGTCGGAATATGATGCAAATGAGGACAAAACGCCTGTTTCGGACGGTTATTTTACCGCAAAAGTGGATAGTGGTGTAGCCCAAAATGTTAAATATTACAATTTCAGTAAGTTTAACAATGCTTTTAAGTACATAACCAACCCAAATGCTTTAAAGAAGCCAAAAGCCCCAAAACGTAATGATAAGGAAGCCTCCGAAGAGTCATTTGATGGGGAGGAAAATGAAAAAACCTTGAACCTCCGATTAACAACCCATGAAATTTCATCCAATAATAAGGAGTTTGTAATAGTATCGGAAGCATATTCGCCCGAATACCATACAAATACACAAATGTCTTACGACTATTACGGAAGGGCATTCCCGACTTCGTACCAGATTTTTGATGGATTCAGGTATTCGCATGCTTTTGTTGCTGGCTTTGATAGCAGCGGCAACATGGTTTGGAACAATGGCATGGAAATGCGCGACATTTTGACCAAATACCTGAACCGCAAACTAAATTGCCTTTTCGAGGACGATGAAACCGTGATGTATTATAATGCCAACAACAAAGTAGCGTTTAAAACCATAAAAGGCAGCAGTGTAATCGAAAACACTTCCTATACCCCCCTTGCACCCAAACGTGGCACCGACCAGCCACTGGAGGAATATTTGGGAACCATACAATATTGGTACGGCGATTATTTTATAGCAACAGGATACCAAAGCATCCGCAACAATTTCCTTGAAAGCAGCAAGCGTAATGTGTTCTATTTGAGCAAAATGGCTTTCAGGTAGGTTTTCCAATTTTAATTGTACCTCTGATATCTGACAAAAAGCCACCATGAAATTTGCTTGTTGTGTCTCCGAAAAGTCTTTTTTGCCACAAGGGCACAAAGTCTCTAAGTTTACTCACAATTGCTTATTTTAAAGGAGTTCGTGATATCGCTTCGCTAAGTTCATTAAATTTATAATACTGAATAACAATTCTTTGTGAACCTTTGTGATGTAGTGCCTTAGTGGCGTTTCTTCATTTTTAGGTTTTCGGAGTGGATTCATCTGTTGGATTTGTAAATCCTTTTAAATGAAAAATGCGGAACAGTGGTGGTTTCAGATTACGCAATACCTTATATTAAAATACTTTAGCAAAGTGCCTTAAAACTTTACTGTTTGGTCAACGTTGCCAATTTAACATCTTTTAATTTTAATAAAACTTATAATTCCCTATTTTTGCGCAAATTTTAAAAACGATATGAAAAAATACATCCTATTGGCTGTTGTAATGGTTTCTGTTGCAGCTATTTCCTCACAAGCTTATGCTCAAAAGAAGGAGAAGAAAAAGAAATCCAAAAAAGGGGAAGTGGTAGCACCAGCATTGGTATTTGCCAGTAACAACGATACTATAAGCTACATAATCGGCGCTGATATTGCACACAGTTTTGCAAAAAACTCCCTTGAACTTAACACGGAAATGGTATTTAAAGGATTTGCCGATGCACAATCGAAAACAGATACCATCTTTACCCAGGAACAAATTGGTGAAATCATGATGGCATGGCAGCAGGAAATGAGTGCAAAAAAACAAGCATGTTCAGCAGAAGAAATGGCGAAAAACGAGAAAATTGGCAATGAGTTCCTTGCAGCCAACAAACAAAAAGAAGGTGTTATAGAACTGCCAAGTGGATTGCAATACAAGGTTATTAAAGAAGGCACTGGCGAATCGCCAGATGATAACGATATGGTTGAAGTACATTATACCGGAACGTTGATTGACGGGACAGTTTTCGATTCATCCCGCGAAAGGGGCGAACCCATAGAGTTTCCGGTAAACGGCGTAATTGCCGGTTGGACAGAGGCTTTGAAATTGATGAAACCAGGCTCGCAATATATGCTGTACATACCAGCCGCTTTGGCTTATGGCGATAAAAAAACAGGGCCAATCCCAGAAGGTTCGACACTTATTTTTGATGTTGAATTACTTGAGTTTGAAAGGAAATAAATCCCTTTAGCTTTTTTGGATCCTGAAAAGATTAGAAAGCTTATAAATCCCGAAATTGTTCGTTGAACGGTTTCGGGATTTTTTTTTTAAACCTACTTTTATGTAGGAACTAGGGATAGCAGGGAGTCAGGATTCTACAATGCAAAATCTAATCCTTTTATAGACATTAGGAAAACATTGTCACAAATTGCAACACTGAGCCTGCCGAAGTGTAACAAAACACTGATTTTCATAGAGTTCTTGATAGTAGAGGCTTTCAGTAAGGATAACTCGACACCTAAAACTTTCAGATTTGGCAAGCCAAATTCAAGCCCAAACTTTTGCAATAAAACAACTCAGATTTATTCGTTTTTCAACAATCTAATAAAACCACCCACACTCAATAAATTTAAAACAAAAGCCCAAAGAACCGAGGCAAGGCCAGCAATTATAAGACCAATGCGCCAATCCCAATTTATTGAATAACTTATAAAGTTCAATACTATGACGCCCGTGGCAAAAAACAATAGGGTAAAAATATATTTCCAGTTTATGTCAAATTTAAAAATCTGTTGTGCAATCGCTACCTGGATTATTGCCGTAATAAATTGTGTTGCCAAACTCGCATAAGCCGATCCTACCGCCAACAAAGATGGGATCAGGAAATAATTGAGGCTAATATTTAAAACCATACCTGTTAAAGCCATGATATTCAATGCTTTTAGACTTCCATTTGCTGTTAAGAGCGTTCCAAATATATAGGTAGCCGAAATAGGTATAAATCCAATTATAAGGAAAACGAAAACTTTTTGTGCTTCCTGTATTTGCCCAACATACAAAAGCTCCATTATTTGATTGCTGAAAAAAGAGGACCCGGTTGCTATTATCATAGAAATTGTAAAAATTATGGTAAACGACAGTTTTACCATTCCCACCACCGGCAATTTATCCTTGATAAGCCTTGCAAATATTGGGATTAACAACACCGAAAAAAGATAGGCAATCATATTTACAGCATCCAACAAACGGTAAGCTTTTGCGTAAATATCAACCTGTGTAGTCCCAACTCCTTTAGGCAACAAACGTTCGAGCATGACCGAATCAATACGATTGTAAAACGACATAAGCAAAACCAACAGAGCGAAAGGGAAACTCTGTTTTATGATCATAATAAAGAAAGAAGTATTCCACTGCAAGCGTTTGAAAGCTGCTTTTTTTATTACAACAAGCATTGCAATAAATGCTGTAATCATATACGCGAGGGTCTGGGCATAAACAAACCATATTATCCTAAACGGTTCAGTGGTTATGTTTCCCCAAAGCAAAATGCTGCAAAAAAGTATCATCAACAAGCGGTCGAGGACTGAAATGGAGCTGTCAATCTTAAACAGCAGAAGTCCCGAAATATTCGACCTCAGATAAAGTATAAACGAAACCAGGAATTGGTTAAAACCCAGAAAAGCAAGGAAATACAAATGTCTTCCATCGTAACCAATCAGGATTGCGACAATGAAAATTATAACAAAATAGATTGCTGCGAGAACAAAACGCAACAAAGTAATTCCCGAAAAATGTTTGTTAAGGAGTTGGTTGTTTTGGGCTATGTTCTTGTTGTTGAAGTTGGTAATGCCAAAATCGAGTAGGATATTGAATAAGAAAGTAAAATTGAGGACGGTGAAATAAAAGCCATATTCGCCAGGGTTTGCAATGTTCTGTACCGTACGGTCAATGCCAAATATCCAAAACGGCTTAACCAAAAGATTAAGGAACAGCAGAAAGCCGAGATTGGTTATGAATTTGCGCTTCATGGTTTAGTTCCAGGCACCGGAAACTATTTGGAAAAAGAAATTTTGTGTACTGTGTTTGCTGGCGTCAAATTTAACCAAATTCCCATTCTCAAGGATAAAAACCGAATAACCAATACCAATCAACAATTTCATACAGTCAACACGGTTTTGGTTGTCCCACAATTCGGCATAAACTATGGGTTTATACTTTGTTAGAAAATCTTTGGCACCGGCCAAAACATTGTATTCATAATTTTCTACATCAATTTTAATCCCAGAAACCCGTTTTTTTAAGGATTGCAATTCTTTGATCCCATCTAGTTTACGAATCGGAACCTGGTATTTAATCCCGGTATCGTTTTCAGTTCCTTCAACACCTTCGATGTGGCTAAGTCCTTGAAATTTAACTTTTTTATGCTCTGGGAGGATTATATCCGCGGTCCCTACGTAGTTGCCAAGCGCAATGTCGTAAATCGTAATATTTTTAAGCTTGAAATATTTAATCAGCCTCCGCATGGTCATTAGGTTTTCGGGCACAGGCTCAAAGGAAACAACATCGGAATTGGGAAGTTTTTTAGCAATATGTACCGTCATAACCCCAATATTGGCACCAATATCCAAAACGGTTGAATTATCTGGCAACATGGAAAGGAAGTGCAAGAAATCGCCTTCGTTTTTGTTTTTTTTGAGGGTTGCATAAATATAGAGTGAAAAAATAAAAAGGTAGTTCCTAAATCCTAAAATCCTCTGCAATACCAATTTGATCGTAGTCTTCATTCTATAAACAATTAGCCGCCAAAAGTACGACTATTTGAGAAACCGCCTAACTATCTTGCATATTCGGAAATGGTATTTTTTGTTGGCTCTTAAA
>CAJAXK010000069.1 GCA_903946925.1 uncultured Bacteroidales bacterium
CCTATCGCTTCAAAAACTGCCTGATGGCAATTGGGAAGTTGGAGTACATATTGCCGATGTTTCGCATTATGTAACGCCCGGAAGTGCCATTGATACCGAAGCTTACGAACGTGGAACCTCCATTTATCTGGTAGACCGCACCATTCCAATGCTACCCGAACAGCTTTCGAATCTGGTTTGTTCGCTAAGGGCAGATGAGGAAAAGCTGTGTTTTTCGGCAGTTTTTAAACTGAACGATAAAGCCGAAATACTGAATGAATGGTTTGGCCGTACTGTTATAAAATCGGACCGCAGGTATGCTTACGAAGAAGTACAGGTTATGATCGAAGGTGCCGAAGGCGATTTTAAGCCAGAATTGATGATACTGCACAATTTGTCTTCAAAGTTGCGCGAAGAGCGTTTCCGCAAAGGTTCTATTGGTTTCAAATCGCAGGAAGTAAAGTTTAAACTGGATGAGAAGGGCAAACCGATTGGTGTAATGATTAAAGAACAGAAGGAAGCTAATTGGCTTATCGAAGACTTTATGCTGCTGGCTAACCGACGTGTGGCCGAACGTATTGCCACCCGCAAGAACAAAGATGGCGAGGCAAAAACCTTTGTCTATCGTATCCATGATGAACCCAACCCTGAAAAGCTGAACCGTTTTTCGGAATTTTTGCAAAAACTGGGATATGGGTTTCAAACCACAAGCCGCAGGAGTATTACGGCTTCGTTCAATTCGCTTTTCGAAAAAATACTCGGAAAAGGCGAAGAAAACATGATTGAAACCATTGCAATCAGAACCATGGCGCGGGCCGAGTATTCGACCCACAACATAGGCCACTACGGGCTTTCGTTTAAATATTACACCCATTTCACCTCGCCAATCCGCCGATATCCCGACCTTATGGTTCATCGATTGCTGCAATGGTACCTCGACGATAAACCCACCGCTTCGCAGGAAGAATACGATGAAAAATGCAAACACTCGTCGGATATGGAGCGCAAGGCCATGGAAGCTGAACGTGCCAGCGTAAAATACAAACAAGCCGAATATTTGATGGACCGGATAGGGGAGGAGTTCGACGGACAAATTTCAGGCGTGAGCAAATGGGGGATTTTTGTAGAGCTGTCAGAAAGCAAATGCGAGGGAATGGTTTCGTTGAGGTTGATGAACGACGACTTTTATTACTTGGATGAAGAAAACTACCGGATAATTGGCCAACGTTGGGGAAAAACTTACCGCTTGGGCGACCCAATCCGAATAAAAGTCAAGAAAATAGATTTGCAGAAAAAACAGATGGATTTCGATTTGGTGAGATAGCTTAATATCTTCCACATAGAAACTTTTCACTTGATAGTTTGGATTGTATTACAACCAGCAATCCATATTTGGGTCTACTCCGAAAACCAAAAAAAAAAGAAAACCACAGAGGCACAGAGGACACAGAGGCACACAGAGTAAGGTTAATCAGCACTATAAACTAAGTAAACTTAGTGAAACTTAAAGACTTTGAGCCTTTGTGGCAAAAAAAACTTTTCGGAGTGGACTCATATTTTAATACTTGATTACGATTAGGGATAAAAACGATTAATACTTTTCATACATTTAACCCGACCAAGGTGTTAAAAAATTGAAATGTGTAATGCTTTATAAAAGTGATACTTGCATTTAAAATGTAAACAAACCAAAACCAAGTGTATGACAACAACGATACAAAAAATTCTGTTGCTTACAGTACTGCTAATTCCTATCGCAACATTGGCTCAAAAAGAGGAGGCAGAAAAATTTGTCCCGGCAATTGAAGACAATTCCATGATTATAGAGGAAGCTTATAACCAGGAAAATAGGGTTGTACAGCATATCTCGAACCTGGTTTTTCTCCCAATTGATGAAGAAAATATCTATTACTCATTTACACAGGAGTGGCCAGCATTTGGGCTTAAACACCAACTTTCCTATACATTACAATACTACTCATTTGGAAATACCAACGTTAGTGGTTTTGGCGATATTTTTATCAATTACCGTTATCAATTGTCCTATAAAGAGAGCTTTGTAACATGCTCTCCCCGTTTAAGCCTTATTATCCCATCAGGCAACCATACAAAAAGATTGGGCGATGGTTCGTGGGGTTTACAATTCAATTTACCCATTTCGAAGCGATGGACCAACCAATTCATTAACCATTTTAACATTGGCACAACCTATCTTTTCAAGGTTGAACAGGAAGAAATTGGGTTCAATAAACCTTTGGTAAGCTATTTTGCTGGTTTTAGTTCTATATGGCTGCTTTCGCAAAAATTTAACCTTATGCTCGAATGTATGTCGTACATGGTAGCCAATCCGGCTGCCGGCAATAAAGTGGATTATGTAAATGAAAATGTAATAGCCCCTGCGTTCAGGTATGCACTTGATGTTAAAAACCTGCAAATCGTACCTGGAATTTCAGTGCCTGTTTCATTTAACAAAGAAATAGGAACCGATATCGGGATTTTCTTCTACTTGTCGTTTGAGCATCCCTACTAAGGCCTGTTCAAATAAAATAAATAACATGGAAACAATAATAGAAGTTAAACCCATGGACAATTATTTATTGTGGATCCTGTTTGCCGACAATTTCAGTGCTACAATCAATATAAGACCTTATATTTCAAAAGGCATTTCGGCCAAATTGTTAGACGCTGAATACTTTAAACAGGTGAAGATTGATGAATTTGGAGGAATTACATGGAGTAATGGGTTTGATTTTTGCCCTAATTTTCTCCGGGAGATAACTGACTTAAACAATCAATAATATATAAATCAGAAATCCTTTTGGTTTCTTGATTGCGATGGATTTGCTTAAATATTGTCATAAATACCCATTCACCATAAAACAAATGCGTTATGAAATTCTGTCCAAATTGTGGAGCAGAGCTGAAACCGGAAGCCAAATTCTGTGCAGCATGCGGTACACCAATTGCATTTACACCACCTCCTCCCGTTGAGCCGGCACCCCAACAACAAACCTATTATCAGCAACAGGAACCTGTTTACGGACAGGCAAAAGAAGCTTCCAATGCATTCAAGGAAGCCATTTCGGGCAACACCAACCTGGCTCAACGTGTAATAAACATTTTAACAAAACCGAAAGAAGAGTGGATTGTGATTGCCCGAGAACAACCCAATACCATGAAACTTATTGGTGGCTATGCGCTAATTTTAGCACTTATCCCGGCACTTTCCGCTTTCATCAAATATGGGATAATCGGTTTTTCGTTTATGGGATACACAACGCGTAGCATAGGTTCTGGAATACAATACGGGCTTGTGCAACTACTTTCGGCAGTAATTGGGGTGTATTTGCTGGCTTATGTAATAGAGCTGCTGGCACCTTCGTTTTTCTCGAAAAAAGATTTTGGCCGCTCGCTGCAACTTGCCGTGTATGCATCTACCCCACAGTGGGTTGCGGGGATATTGATGCTGTTTTCGGTAACAACTTCATTTTTAATCACGATTTTAGGTTTGTATGCCATCTATCTGCTTGCTGTTGGTATGCCTGTAATATTAGGAACGCCAAAGGATAAAGTGGTTGGCTATGTAGCACTTACTATTGTGGCAATGATAGTAATCGGTTTGTTGATGGCTTTGGTACTAGGAGGAATTTTAGGACTCTTTTTTGCTGGGAGTTTTGGCCGGCTTGGATTATAATTTCTGTATTTTAGATTGCTCAGGAAATTAAAATCAGACTGTAAAATTTAACAAAAAAAAGGTCTAATCAACTTATACATAAATTTCGATACCATGAAGTTTTGTCCACAATGCGGAACAACGTTTGAAAACAATGCCCGCTTTTGCCTCGAATGTGGGTTCGACAAATCAACGGTTGAACCAATAGAAGAACCAGTTATAACCACCACACCACCAGTTACGTTAAATAAGTCCTGCCCAAAATGCGGGACGGTTCTTGTTCCGGAGGATCGTTTTTGCCTTGAATGCGGGTTTGATACTTCAAGCCAACAATCCTCTGAAAATTTAAACCAAAAAGTATCCGACCCTATTGTGGTTGAAGCAATTCCGCTAAATATCCCAAGACAGGAACCAGAATTGCCCTTTGCAAGTAAAAACTCATGCCCTAAATGTGGCAGCAATTTGGAAGAAGCGGAGAGGTTTTGTGCCCAATGTGGTTTTGATACGTCTTCTGCAAAAACAAGTTTTGAACCGGTAGAACAACCTTTAATTAAACCACAAGCGGTTTATACTAATCCAGTTGTGCAGCAGCCTCCAATTATTCAAAAACCTGCAAATTCAACACAACCAGTTCAACCTGTTAACATTCCGCCAAGGGTAAAAGTTGACCCGTCAAAAGATTCGGGTTCGGA
>CAJAXK010000070.1 GCA_903946925.1 uncultured Bacteroidales bacterium
TCCATTAGGAGCATAGCATTCGCTTTTTATCCTCTGTTCATCAGGGCCATACTCAATTGAAAGCATATACCCAAGGTTATTTGAAACCTGTTTCACTTTGTTGAATGGGTTATAAATAACATGCTGCAAGTCATCGGCAGGAAGCTGTAATGGTTCGTTAATACTGGTAACAGCGTGTGGGCCGGCATTGATTTTACTGTATTGATATGGGTTGCCATTGCTTGTTACATCGCTTTTGGTAAGTATATTGCCATTGCTGCTTGTGTATGACATACTATATTGCGGCTGGCCTGTTGCCTGCCAGGTGGCGAGGCGGTTTTTATGAATAGGGTCATAGGCAAAATTTTCGGTAAGGTCAGTTCCATTTATCTGTATGTTTTTATCCTTGCGGTAGTTGAGGTTTCCTGTTTCTGGGTCAAAGTTGGTCTCCAGGTATTGTATATCCCCATTTCCGGCCTGATACCCTGTTTTAATATAAGTTGGCAAACCATAATCGTCGAACAAAAAGGTAGAGTGCAAAGCCCCATCACTATTGGTGTAATCAAGCATTTGCCCCCGGGCATTGTATGAGCCAGGCACATAAAGTGTTTTGTTTTTTGCTTTATCCATTACGTTGACCAAGCTGCCATTTTCAGGGTTGTAATTGTATTTGATCACAAACTCCGAAGGAAAGGTATATTCGTCGAGGTTGCCTTTGCTATCGTAGGTGTAAAGGTAGGTAAAAGTTTTGTCGGTTTGTATAGTCTTCTTGAGTAATTGGCTATTGGGGTCATATTGGTAGGTGTAGATTGAGGTTTTTGAATCTTCGTCAGTGTATTCGGTAAAATCAAGCGCCCCCCTGCTGCCTATTGGTGCGGTTACCGGATAATATGCGTTTTTCAGCGTAGTGGTTTCGCCAGTTTTTTTGCTTTTCTTTTCCACTAACCTTCCTTGTTTGTCATACAACATCTCGAAAGTATTGCCTTTGGCATCCACCTGTTTAATCAATTGGCCAAGTGCATTGTAGGTGTATGTAATAGTTCCGGCATCAGGGTCGGTAAGGGTTGCCTGACGACCATAGGCATCATAAGTCATTGAAACAACACTACCATCGGGAGCTGTGATTGATTCAGGACTGCCATCACTAAAATATGTATAAAGGATAGGGCCTCCAGGGTCGGTAGCAGTTATGGTTTTTCCGGTGGCATCCACGGTTTTTGAAGTGGCAATCCCAGTTGCCCCATTGGTTACCGATGATGTTTTTCCAGGATTTTCGGGAGTTGGGTTAGCATAGGTTATAACTACCCCTGAAGGAAGTGTTGTGGTCAAAGGGAAACCATACTTGGCATGATAGGTCGTAGTAGTAAATTGTGAGGGTGAAGCCCCTTCAATAAAAGGTTCGGAAACACTTACAAGCTGACCCTTGACATTGTATTCGCTTTTGGTGCATGAAACTTGCCCCGTGGGATCGGTATCTGCCGTATAGAGAACGCGACCCAACCCATCAAAGTATTTTGTTGATGGCAGGCCATTGTTGGAGGTGGATACAGAATAATACAGCACCTTAGGTTTAGTTGTGCCGGTAAACCATTTCAGTTCTATTTTTGCCCATACCCCGAGGTGATCTGTTTTCTTGACTGGGCCTCCAAATCCATCGTATTCGTTTATAACCTTGAATAAGTTGGCATCGGTACTAGTTTTAATATTGCCAAAAACGTCGTAGGTGGCTGAAGAAGTAAAACCATCGTCGGCCTCATTGCCCAACGCATACCTGTATTTTGAATCATAAGTGTTTTTTGTGGTTAAACTGTTTGGATTTGTTCTGTTCTTAATGCTAGTAATAGTACTCTCTGGTAAGCCGGCAACATAATTTATGTATTCAGTAACCACAGCACTATCCTGGGTATAAAAATCAGTTGATTTACAAAGGTTTCCTTTATTGTCGGTTGTAAAGTCGAAATGCTTTTTTGTTATAATTTCGGGTACTCCGTTCCGCTTAACGGTCGATACAATATCCTGTGGTTTGGAAGGTATGCTACCAGTACTCCAATAGTTTTGGTACTCTGTTAAGCTGTAAGCCGTTTCGGTGGTGCTTGCATGGCTTTCGTAGTAAAGTGTTTTGCTGGTTAATGGGTTGCCATAACTATCAATGGTGTTGTCGGTTTTTTTCTTTATAAGGGTGGTATAATCTTTAACGGTAGTTGATTCCTGCCAGGGCAGAAAAACTTTATTGGTGGGTTCAAAGCCGGTTTTTATCTGGTTAATATATGTAGTGTTAGAAATATCGACCTTTTGCATATAATCGTCATAGGTATAAGACAGGCTTTCAAATGGTGAAATAAAATAATAGACCGGGTTAAGTTCATATTTTGATATAGAAACTATTGGGGAAATAGACGAAGTGGTTTCTATTTCTTTGAAACCAAGAAAGCCTTTGCCTTGTAAGTGAATTGTTCCATTTGCATATTTATAGTTATCCTTACTATAACCGGATGAGCGGAATCCTGAGGAAAGTTCGCTAACTACCTGTATAGGGGCACTTATTGTATAGAGTGGATAAGCCAATTGTTCATCCCGATTATAAACATTGGCATCTGTTAAAGTACTATATTGAAATCTACTTTTTTTATTTAACCCGTCAGCAATCAATTCCAATGTTTTTGTATTGTCGTATGGAGTATTAAGAATCAAATGAATGTGCGAACCTAAAGATATCCCAATATCATTGATCCCGTCTCCATTAAAATCGTTTGTTTGGTAATATTGGCCACGAGTTACCCAACTAAATGCTGAAACATATCCTATTAAGAATGGTTGTTGTGGTACGAATGAATTTTGAAACGATAAATATATTTTTGTTGAGAGTTTGACTGAAGTTCCCCCATCTTCATTAATATAGGCAAGTAAATCAGTTTTCCCATCACGGTTATAATCAGCCACTTCAATATTTGCGGCTGCTTGTGGTAAAATGTCAACAATTTCATTTTCAACAAATCCCCCATCGATCCAATATGCAAGATGCCAGTGTTTTTGATCTTGTGGATCTGGCACAATTGATAACAAATCTGTTCTGCCATCTCCATTATAGTCGCCAGGGTAAACGGTATGGTAAGTAGTTGGGAATCCTTCATCGTAAATTATTTCACCAAAATATTCATTGTTTATTTTTTTATAAGTAAAAATCTCCGATGTATTATTTTTCTTTGTTATCATTAGCTCATCACATCCTTCTCCAGTGATATCAAAAGTATATATTTTATCGAACGAATTATCACCAGTCCCGCCATAGTCTAAATTATTTAAAGGAATTAGATTAATATAGCCATTAACAAATTCTGGTTGCCAGCAACGTATTTGATCATCATTTGAATCATAATCCTTGATATTTGTAAAAAATTCATCTTTAGAATCCCCATCAATATCCGCTGTATACAGAAAAATATCTAGATTGAGATTCGTTTCCCAATCAATTGAACTGTTGCCATTAACCAAACCATTCCCTTGATTTAACAAGATTTCGATAGAAAGGTGCCTTGGACCTAAAAAATCCTTCCATTTCGATTTGAGCAATATATCGGTAAATCCATCTCCATTTAAGTCACAAGGAGTAGAATTATAAGTTCTGCTATTATTTAAGTCTCCAGTCCAGTCAGGGGTACTATAAAACAGACCATCCCCTTTATTTAGATGAACGGCCCAAACTCCAGACCTGGTATAAATATCTGTTAAACCATCTCCATTAAAGTCCCTGTAAATAATTTCTTCCTGATTATAAACCGTCAATTGGTTTCGTGTAGTTGGCAAAACGCTTTTCCCATAACCAAACACAGTTGAATTGTACCTTTTATTATCCTTGCCATACTCTACCACTTCGTTTAATTTGGAATAAAAATCGAGATAGTACTTTAGCTTATAAGTTTTAATTATTTGGTTTTCAGCAACAATATCGATATGATCGAGCAATACCGTTTGTTCGATACGCGACCCGGCAATAAAAGCATTTGATTTATCGGTTCGCTCGCCATAATAAAACTTAATGGAATTATACGGCATAATTTGGGGGTTGGTGGTTGTGTTTCCGGTAAACCGTATTTCTTTCAAATTAATTTCTACAGGGCCTTTATTATACAGGAATTCGATGTAGTTTCCATTTGGGTCAGTTACTTTGTTAATAAACCAGGTAATGGTTGCCTGGTCGGAGCGTTGGCTGGTTTGGCGGGAATTGTCAACTTTTCCATACTCAACAGTGCTTCCA
>CAJAXK010000071.1 GCA_903946925.1 uncultured Bacteroidales bacterium
ACTTAGTGAAGTTTAGAGCCTTTGTGGCAAAAATAGGCTTCCCCGAGTGGATGCAAAGATCGGATTCTATTCGTATTTCTTGCTAATCCCGATATAAAAATCCCGTAGTGTATAGAATGCCAGCTTTTTATTGCCCGTTTCCGAAATCAAGCCTTTTCGATTCCATCCATCCTGAATACCTGGAAGAACTCGCCGTGGTGAACGGAAATCGACTAATATCCACGGAGTTGTGCCACGCAGTTGCGGTATTTTGTTCACCATATTCAGGTTTTCCTCAAAGAAATATTTTTGATATTCCTCGCTCCACCTGGTCAGACTATCACCATGCATTCCTCCAAGCGCATCGGCACCAAGTTCGGATATAATAACCGGCTTATTTAAATCTATCACCCATTTTATCTTCGAGCATTTATCTGGTAATCCATCGTACCAACCGATATATTGGTTAAAACTGACTACATCAACAAATTCGGAAAACGGATCGGTGATTGTGCGCACCATTTCGTTTTCTTTGGTTGCGTGTTGCTCCAAAGCAGCACTAATAAGTCGGGTATTGTCCATTTTTCGAGCTGTATCCACAAGCCGGTGCAGGAAACTGATCCTGTCGTCAGTAACCGGAGTTTCATTGGCCATTGACCAGATAATTACCGATGCCCGGTTTTTATCACGCGAAATCACTTCTTTCAACTGCTTGCTTGCCGTTGCAAATGTTTCAGGATTAGCCCATTGAATGGCCCAGTAAACAGGGTTTTCTTCCCAAACCAAAATGCCCATTTCATCGGCCAGCCGGATAATATTCTCATTATGTGGGTAGTGGGCCAACCGAACAAAATTGCAGCCTAACTCTTTGGCCCAATTTAACAGTAACAAAGCATCTTCGCGGGAATAGGCACGACCGCCACGGATTGCATTTTCTTCGTGCATGCAAATCCCTTTCAGGAAAATGGATTTTCCGTTCAATATTATATCTGCGCCTTTGGTTTCTATAGTCCTGAAACCGATTTTGTCTATCGTTTTATCGCCGGCAAAGCTAATGTTAACATCATACAAAAACGGATCCTGTGGCGACCAACGTCTAATTTCCTTCACTTTGAAGTCGATTGAAACATACCCATTGGCATCGGTTACCAACTTGTTTTGGAGCTTTAATCCCGGAATTGTAACTTCAACAGGAACGCCACTTTTATTGGATCCATCCAATTGTATATATCCTGTAATATTATCGGCAGAAGCCTTTTTTAACTGTATGAAATAATCTCGGATAAATGTTGCCGGGGTTTCAATAAGCTGTACATCGCGGGTAATTCCACCATAATTCCACCAGTCGGTATTAAGGGTTGGCACTTCATCTGCTTTGCGCTTATTATCAATTTTCAGGATCAGAAAATTGTCAGTTTCTTTGACCAAATCCGTAATTTCGAAATTGAATGGAGTAAAACCGCCTTTGTGGAATCCAAGTTTCTTCCCGTTCAAATACACATCTGAACGATAATTTGCTGCTCCGAAATATACAAACAACCGCTTGTCAGGAGCTGATTTCACATAGTCGAACGATTTCTTATACCAAATGCTGCCTTCGTAATAAAAAAGGTTTTCCTTTTGCGAATTCCAGTCGCGCGGAACAAGTAAAGTAGGCGACTTATCAAAATCGTATTCAATACGTTCTGTTTTATCCTGTGGCTTCGAATTGGTGTAAAACGCTCTTTCAGGAGATTTTAGATTCTGATCATAAGGTACAGAACGGTAATCCAGATAGCCCATTTCATACGGATCAACTATATAGTTCCATTTACCATTGAGCGATTGAATGCTTCGGTTTCCAGCATTTTGAATAAGGTTTTCCTGGCATTGGGCAGAAATAAAACTGCTGATTATCAGAAGGATAAAAACAGAAACTAGTTTGTACATTTGTTGCATTGTATTAATTCAGTAAGCGATTTACAATCAATATTTTGGATTCAGGGAAAGCTATTCCAGTTTTTCTCTGCTCTGGCTTGAAACTTTCAGGAAAAGGTAGTAAATGAAGGTCAAAAACAGCATAGTCCCTATCTGAACCTGAGTTGCTGTACTAATCAAATCCCCTTCGATCAAACCTAACCTGATAAAAAAGAATTTCATCAAATAATAAAAAAGTTTGCTCATAAAAATACTGACAAACAGCGCAATAGCTGAATGAAACTTATCCCACTTCAGCAATTGAACGAAAATAAAAACATTGGCTGTCAGTTCAAATGAAATCAATATTGCCTTAAAAAAAGGTGGATGACCCGTTACTAATGCTGAAAAGAGAGGAATGGTTGCTGCGACCAAATAAGCGTTTGCATTATTCCGGGTTAACAAATAGCCCAAAAGCATAAAAACCCTCATAGGGTCGAGGAGATATACCGGAAATGGTGCTAAGTGCGAAAGTGCCGGAATAAAATAGACACATGCCAGTATCATTATATCGACAACAGCATTCCGGATGGTAAAGATTTTTGAAAAAGCTAAGGGCATGCTTTACTTTAATTAAAGCTATCCCGGAAAGATTCCGGGATAACTGTAAAAATCACATCTTTATAAACCGCTTTGTGTAGGAAATATTATCCCCTTTGAAGGTGATAAAGTAAACTCCATTTTTGAGATTGAGGACATCCAGAGTGAATGTTTGGTTGTCTATTATTTCTGATATCAGAATCCTTCCAGTGGGATCGCAAACCTCCAATGATGTATAAGTTGCCTTTTGAAGGTCAATGTTTAAAATATCGCTCACAGGATTAGGGAAAACTTCAATTGATTTATCAGCAGCGGTTTCCTTTATTGATAGCCCACTAACTTTTTTCCCTTTCATTGAAAGGTCGTCGATCCAAATGCGGGTCAGGCCTTCTGCTGTTAATGTGGGAGTAAGAATAATTTGTGTGCTGTCGGCTTCCCCAATAAAGTATTTGAAATTTTGCCATTCACCAGTCATTCTGGCTGAAGTTATATTATCCAACATGATACTTACCCCACCGCCCACTTTCTTTTCTACCAAAAGGTTTTCAACCCCATCCGGTTGGTCAACAGCAAGCCAGAAGGAAAGCGTATCGGATTTAATATACTTTGCACTAGTAAGATACCCTATTTTGTCGGGTTGGCCACGCATAAACTTTAGTGCTGCCAAACCCGTAAATGTGCCATGGTTTCCGCCTCCTGGTACAACTGTGTTAGTTGTATAAGTATATCCGCCACGCCAGCCCGGCAAAGGCATCACACCATCGCCGGTATTTACGAAACCGATTTTGTAAATGTAATCAGAAACAGTAAATACAATTTTATAGTTTTTGGTAACAGCTCCATCCTGAGAAGTTACTTTAACTGTTCCTGTCCTGTCGGCTTCGTAACCCCTCAAATTTGTCGGATTTATTATTACTACAGTAGCACTTGGATTATTTGGTGTTCCTCCCATCAAAATCTGCTCAACATTATATGGAACTTCCATGGTATAAACCAGATTTGAAGCCGTAAAACTCTCGATGCTTGTACCATTAAATGTCAGATCGGTAAGTGTGGCATCGTTTGGCGAAATTTCCATTTTAGTAACACTTACATCGTCGATATAACAAAGCCCTAAAGCGGCAGTCCCATTAACAGAAGCTGCATGGAAACGGATATACAACTCAGGTGCAGCATCGTTTACCGCAACATTAACCAATTGAAACACTGAGTCATTCTTCATATCGCATGGGTCTTTCTTGATTTCCGACCATGCAATTTTATCGTATGATTTTTCTATCGTAAGATGGAAATTGCTCAGTTTTGTTGTATCCCTCACTTTAACATAAAATTGCATGTTGGCAGCAGTATTGAGGGCTTTCAACATTAAAAAGGATTCATTTGGCTTTAGTTTAACCGAATATGTACCATCGTACAATCCATTATTGTGAGTGGTAGAATAAGTTACATTTGTTGTAAGCCATCCTACCGGTGGTGCGTTTGTTACAAACCCTTCCTGAAAATGATAGACCTGAGCCAATGCCGGCCTTGTAAACACAAGGAAAAGGCCAATAACCAGTAAAAAAAGTAGCTGTTTTTTCATGTTGCGTGGAGTTATTTTATTTGTTTTTCAATTTGCTTGGTATTGCCTGAATTTCTGCTTGAAAAAATCAACCCCGTTTGTTAGTATGCTTCTGGTCCGGTTAATATTTATTAGCCGGGGTTATCTCTTAGTAAAAGAAATTCGAAGTGATAAAATTAATAATTATGTTGAATGGATGGGTTTCTGTTTAGTTCAATATGGTTTCTAACTTGGCCAAGAAACCCAATTAAGCAGTGGCCAGATTCTTTTGAGTGTCCTTTCACGGAAAAGAAAATCCCGGAATTACCCGGGACTTTCGACAATGAAATTCAAGCTATTCAAATTACGCCAATCAACCAATATTTTCTCAATGCCTTTAATATTTCTTTCAATTGAAGTCCTTTCGTGAATTCTATTTAACATAAACCTTGCGGGTTACCACTCCCTGGGCGGTGAGTATTTTGAATAAATATGCCCCATTTCTCCAGGAACCTGCATTCAACTGCACTTCTTTACTGCTGGATTTCAGACTGAAAATTATTTGTCCAACCAAATTATAGACTGTTATTTCTTTCATTTCGAGGCTTGACTGTACCTTGAAGAAATCGGTAGTAACTGTAGGGAATATATTCACCTGGTTGCACTCATTTTCTGGAATGCTAACCGTTGATAAAAAGTTGGCAATCAGGTTATGGTTAGCTGAAACATTGCTAATAGTTATTTCGGGGTTAGTGCCTAAATTGGTACCGTTCTCTGTCCAATATAAGAAAACATAATCCGGGTTGGCAATTGCTTGGAGTGTAATATTGCCGCCTTGGGTAACATTGCCTGAACCGGTTATAGTTCCTCCCTGCGGTGGGTTAGCTGATGCCGAAACGGTGTAAGTGTTTACACTTTGTACAAAATTGCCAATAATATTATGGTTCGCTGTAATATTAGTTATCGTTAATTCAGGACTAGTGCCTAAAACAGTTCCGTTTTCGGTCCAATTTTCGAATATGTACCCGGCATTCGCAGCAGCCGAAACTGTTGCACTCGAGCCATAAGATACTGCCGTTGATCCCGTTACAACTCCACCTTCAGTAGGATTGGCACTTGCGGTTATATTAAAGACCTGTACCTGAAACTGAGCAACCACATCATGGTTTGCAGTTACATTAGCAATAACCAATTGTGGATTTGAGCCAAGTACAGTTGCACCTTCAGTCCATTGGGCAAAAGAAAAGCCCGTTGCAGGATTAGCAGTTAATGTTGCATTTGTGCCATAAGGTATAGCTCCAGCCCCGAAAACAGTTCCTCCATCAATAGGAACTGACGTTGCAGTAACCTGAAAAGATGCAGGTACAAAATTTGCAACCAAAGTCCTGTCTCCAGCTACATTAAAAATATACGTACTGCTCGAGCTCACTACATTTCCACCTTCGGTCCAGTTTAGGAAAATATAGTCGGTGGCTGGAGTTGCCGTTAATGTAGCAGAAAAACCCTGTCCGTAAATTCCAGCACCGGTAACACTACCTGCTGATCCAGGCAGAACTGATGTACTTACCGTATAGTATGCATAAGCATGATTTACAGTGTAAGTTTTAGTAGTTGTGCCATCTTCGGCAGTTACAATTATGGTTGAAACACCGGGAACTGAAGCTGCTGTATTAATAACTGCATTTGCCGCCCAATCGGTTGTGGTTGCAGTTACCGTCACCGTTGGTTGAGCAGTTGGAACGGTATCATTGTATGTGGTTGTTTCCGGGTCAAAACCAGATACCGTTAATGCATCAACCTTTATGTTACTTAAGGTTGCAATATTACTTACGGCGAGAACATTTTGCCAGGTTTTTGAAACCCTTACACCATCAACAATTACCGTTGGTGAAGAACCAGTATTTCCTTGCCTTAGCATAACCGAACCCAGACCCAAATCGGAAGCTGTTATATCAGTTGCTGTA
>CAJAXK010000072.1 GCA_903946925.1 uncultured Bacteroidales bacterium
ATACTTTTACCTAGTTCTTTTACGGTGTTGCCTTTTGTAAACTGGTGTGCATTTTTTTTCTGACAAGATTTCTGTCCATTGCATGATGTCAATAGAGTTGAAATGGTAAGAAATAAAAGTATGTTTAATTTCATTGTCGTCTTTTTGATGGTTGCTGTGTCGTCATAGAGTTACCGCCAACGTAGGAAGCTACACGCAGGTGCGGATTGCGGGCGATTTCCTGTCAATCCGAAAAACTGCATGAGCGGAAAGATGCCCACCGAAAACCACTGCTGCCGCACTTGACAGGTAGATGATGTTAACGGCATTTATCCTTTGTATCATAATATTTTCTTGTCTACAATGATATAAATACCCAAAAGTCCTTTGTCAACAGTAATTGTCACATAACCTTTCTCTTTCAGAAGTTTATAATCTTCAATTGGCATGCGAATATCCTTGATAATTCCTGCAAATTCAATAGTCAAAACGGATGAACCTCTTCGGTTTGACATTGCATATTCAATAATTCGTGAATCATATGTTTTTATCTCATGTCTAGGAAAATTGTAATTAATCCACAAGAGTCCATAGTTTAGTAAAACCCCAAATACAAAAACACAAAACGTAATGTGGTTTTTAAGTTCTTGATTTGAATAATCTTTAATCTTCTTATAAGTAGTTAATCCTAGAATAAGTCCTGAGACAAGTCCAAAAACAACTAAATACCAAATGTTTATAAATGTCTTAGAGTAAATAATACCCACTCCAACAAACGGAAGAATCGTCAATAGACTAATTATCCAAAGGATTGTGTCGGTTCTCCTTATCTGTTTTTCAGAAGTCTTAGCGAGTTGTCTCATTGTCCTGTATAATTGCCGTTAACGGTTTGGCGCTTGGCGCAGTGGCGGATTTCGGAGCACTAAACTGTCAATACTCCACAAATGTTGGTGCGAGGTAGAATGTTCAATTAACCACGTCACCCGCCACTGTGCCAAACGCCTATTAGTTCCAGTTTTTTATCTATATCCATCTGTCCGCAAACTATCAACCATGAAATACGAAAAGTCTCTGAAGTTGAATTTTCTGGTTATTTTTATATCAACAGTCCAAACTTTACCTTTGCTTGTGCTAGCATCACTTATTGCTTCTGACACTTCCTGTGTATAAAGTATTGAATCACCTATTAATGCAGACATTGTCAAAACTGACATATAATTGTACGAATCTTCGGCTGCTAATAGTTTTATAATGAACTTATCTTTATCCCTCCAAATCAAATATTGCCTAATATTCTCAAACATGCTGTGCTCTTTTTGGATGATAACATATGCTGTATCTTTAGAAACATCTGTCAAAGTGTCAAAGCAATAGAAATCACTACTGGTGGTATCAAAAGCATTCGAGAATTCGTTTTCTTTAATTAAGCATCCATTTAGAATGCGAATCATTGTCGTTCTGTTTAGCCGAACAAGATGTTTGTATTTTATGTCATTTGTATCAATTAGAAAAAGCGTTTTTTGAACACCTTTGGTACCAGTCAATGAATCTACTTTACTAATAATAGATTCAATTGATGATTTAACATATCTGTCATGAGTCTCCAAACGTGTCTCGACGTGCTTGCATGAAATCAGCAACAATAATGCAAAAGTTAGTATAGTGCTTGTATTTCTCATTTTTTTCTTAAAATTGGAACTAACAACTGTGTAAACCTAACCAGTTGTGTTTATTTCGGTATTAGTTGTAGCTGATGCATTTCATTTGTATTTGTAAATCAGTAGCTTGCAATATTTTGTTCCTATTCATACACTTAATAATTTAACCGACAACAGATACTTACAACCGGTTAAAAACGGATAATAATAGTACGTTCCAAACCACGTTTTTGAAAAGTAAATCAAAAGTAAACATTTAAAATGCCGTTGTTATAAATAGCTAAAATTTAGAAGGTTTATAGAGAAAAAAGCAATTGCAATTCGACAGGCTCAGTAACCTCATTTAATGCAAACCGCTCGAAGGCTTGGTAAAAACCGCTTCGAGGGTTTGGGTTTTCGGAATAGAGAGAGAAGAAATACTTGTTCGCTAAATTAAATAACCAACTGTAGTATAATTGGCATACTTATGACCGGAAACTTTAGGTAGTATCGAGCTGAATCCAACTGGTTGTTAACTGAAACTATTACAAATAAATAATGTGGTTAATCATTCAAAATTAAAAAATAAAGATACTTTTGTACAGAAACCTGATTGCAGAAAATCTGTATTTTTGATTTTTCCAGCCAAAATACTCCGCCACATTTAAAAACACATGCCATGAAAAAAGTAATAATTTCATTTTTATTTTTTTTCTCATCAATTTCGCTACTAACAGCCCAATGCGGAATAAAAACAATTGAGGATGCTACTATTTCCTGTGGAAGCCAGATTGAGCTGCAAACCGAAGTTATAGCAGAAATGATAAACAGCCCTGTTACGGATTTTTTATGTCAAATATATTTTTATAATCATGAACTTGGTTTTATTGTCGGAAATAATGGTGCCATTCTGAAAACTACCGATGCCGGACACACTTGGAATCTGAACCGATTTTTACAGGACGATAATTGGGTTTCAGTTAGTTTTACAACTCCATCAACAGGTTATATCGCTTCCTCATTCGGCAAAATTGCCAAAACCACGGATGGGGGTACAACGTGGAATGTTATATATCAAAATTCTTCCATTTGTTTCACTAAAATTAGGTTCATTAATGTTACAACCGGATTCGCAATAAGCCGGAAAGGACACATCCTGAAAACAAATGATGCTGGTAACAGTTGGGACTCGATTGCAAGCGGCACTAACCTTCAATTAAATGATATTACATTCGTTAATGAAACAAAAGGATTTATAGTGGGGGATTATGATTATAATTTGTCAAGAAATACTTTGTTAACAACAGTAAATGGAGGAAATACCTGGACCAGTGCTAACTTAAATTTATTTCAGCGCGACTTACAAAGTATCTCATTTATTGATGATAATACTGGCTATATATCCGGAAGGTTCCTCTTCAAAACAACAGATGGTGGCAATACCTGGATAATGAATGACTATGCTCAATTGTATTCTAACTTAGCACTTTGGAATGAAACCACAGGATTTAGTATTACTGACGAATATGTATTCAAATTTTCAAACAGCGGAAACATCCTGGAAATTATCCTTAGCCTTGATCAATTATATTATGGAATGGACTTCTTTTCAGACATAGTTTGTCCTGATAATCAATCGTTTTTCACTGTGACTGAGCAAGGGAGAATATTTTCATACCATTCTCCTACTACTTATCATTGGGAACCCTCTACCGGTTTGAGTGCAGATAATATTTCCAACCCAATTGCCTCTCCCGATGAAACTACTACTTACATTGTTTCGGCTGAAGCCTCAGATGGAAGTATTGGATTTGATACAGTTACAGTTTATGTTGAAAAAAGTTCATACACTCCTCAAATATATAAGGTTACAGTTGATTCTGCCAGTTCTCACAATAAAATTATTTGGAACAAACCTGATTTTGATGCTGCAGACTCAGTTTTTATATACAAAGAGGGCAATATTTATAACCAATTTGCCCGGATTGCGAGTTTTTCTGCATCTCAATCTGGCGAATATATTGATGAACTCTCGGAAGGTGAAATTAAATCGGACATATATACTATTTCAATTCTTGACAGATGCTCCTTTGAATCAGACAAAGGAATTCCCCATAAAACGATGCATTTGTCCGTTAATCAAGGAATAGGTACATCGTGGAATTTAATTTGGGAAAAATATGAAGGACTTCAGGTAAATACTCATAATATATACAGAGGATCCACGCCCAATAATTTACAACTTATTGCATCAATTTCAGGATCTAATACCCAGTACACTGATATTAATGCCCCAACTGGTAATTTTTATTACCAAATTGAAGCCATTTTAGAAACCAGTTCTGGTAAATCAAAATCTGCAACATCATCTTTTTCAAATATTAAGAATACCAATAATTCATCTGGGGGTATAGGCTCTATTGAATCTGTATCTAATTTCAGAATTAGCAGTAACCCGGTTATTAATTCGTTTTCAATATTAATTGATGACATAAACGAAATTTCCAGTTTAAGTTTATGGTCACTGAATGGGAAGCAATTAAAGGAATGGGATCATCCGGCTTTACCTACTTTTGATATACCAGAATTTCCCTCTGGTTTATATTTGTTGAAAGTCAGGATGAAAAGCTCAAATCAAACTTTCATGTGTAAAATAGTGAAACTTTGATTCTGGATTTCAGTTGCTTTAGGTTGAGGAGGGTAATCGGGCTTTAGCGGGAATAACGTTTTCTGACCACACGAAAGGTTTCGTAAGTAAGCTGGAGGCGGTTTGGGATTTTCCATTGCAGCACAAACCTCCTTTGTTGCATTATCAGAAAAATTTTCTAAATTTGAGACCTCATTACATAATAAATAAAAATACTACTTCATAAGTAAAACATAATCAACAAGATAAAAGAATATATTTTTTTTGGCGCGCTTTTTGTTCAAGGAAGATAAAAACAAACTGTTATGAAAAAAAGAAATCAACTAATCCTTATGATTCTTGTAGTATCAGCCGCTGCAATTACAGGATGTAAAAAGGATATAGACAACCCAACCCCATCAAATGAATCAAGTCTGACTAAGTTGAAAGCATCCTCCACATTTTCGTGGAGCACAGGCACCCCTGTCACAGTTTCAATTCAAGGTCTGCCTACTGTTGTCCAGATCAAATCAACCCTCTCTATCTCGCTTAAGGATGGTTCAGTGCTGTATAGCGCTCTTCACGAAATGAACCGGGATATTACCTTTTCTTTGGTAATCCCTTCAACGGAAAACGTATTGGTCCTGAAATATGGGTCTGAATCATATGATGTTCCAGTGGTCAACAACAATGCTTATTTCAGCTTCATCCCAGTAGTGGACAATAACTAGTATAAAAAACAAATCCCATGAAAAAATCAGCATTCTTTTTGGTTATTACCATACTGTTAAGCTACACAGGACTTCGCGCCCAAGTTACCCTAAATTGTGAATCCGGCAACCGGGCTATAGAACAGGGCAACTGCTGGGGATTCGGCGCAGTTTCATACTCAAATACCGCAAACCTTGTCATCGGTGGATCCTGGTCAACCAAGAGCAATTCATTGACCAACCTAAGCCCGACCGCATGCTGGATAAAAACACCCTGGATGCTGATAGGCAATGGAAATATTACCTTCCAGGCCCGCCTGGATGGTGCCGGAAACGGGGTGACCGCAAAAGGAATCGTCCTTACATATATACCTTATAATGCATCAGCTTCTTATGGTGAAGGAACCGCGGTACAGTTTTATACCTATAATTTCCCGGCATTCAATGTTACGACAGTGCGTGATATTTCCGCACCCATCCCTGCTGCGATCCTGAATTCAACATCGGTTTACAAGATCATGGTCAGTTTTATCGGGACGGGCGGCAATGAACGGGCTTATGCCGATAACTTCAGTTTCCCTGGCACCTATTGGTCAAATCCTGCCAATGGCTGCATTCCGATGGTTGTTATACAGGATGCTGATGGAGACGGAATAGCAGATTCAGAAGATGCTTACCCTAACGATGCAACTCGAGCTCATGACGTTTTCTTCCCATCCCAGAACCAGAAAGGAACCCTGTCTTTCGAAGACCTTTGGCCGTCCAGAGGCGATTATGATTTCAATGATGTTGTGATCAATTACGGGCTTCAGAAGGTGACCAATGCTGCCGGTAATGTAGTGGAACTCTTTGGAAAGTTCGTACTCCGTGCCACTGGCGCAAGTTATCACAACGGCTTCGGGTTTCAACTCGATGGAATTTCCCCGACAAAAGTTACAAGCATGAGCGGAAATTCCCTCAGCGCCGCACCAATCTATACTTTTGCTGCCAACGGACTTGAAAGCGGACAGGCATTTGCTACCTGCATAGTATTCGATGATTTTTATCATGCAATGACCTGGCCTGGTTCAGGTTCAGGGATCAACACTGATAAAGCAGCTCCTTTCGTTCCTTATGTAACATTGGATGTACATATTATCTTTATCAATAATGGCACACCACCAGCAGGTGGCACTGTATCAAGTGAGCAGTTGAATCTTTCGCAGGTAAACTTCTTCATCGTTGCTAACAAGGATAGAGGAAAAGAGATACACATGGCTGACCATCAACCTACCAGCCTGGTTAACAGTGCCTTATTCGGAACGCAGGACGATGACTCCAACCCTGCCCTAGGGAAATACTATAAGACAGCGAACAACCTGCCATGGGGACTCAATGTTCTTCAGGGCAATGATTATCCAATAGAAAAGACACCGATCAATGAAGCTTACTTGCATTTTATCGACTGGGCAGGCAGTGCTGGAGTAAGTTTTCCCGACTGGTTCGAGGACAAGACGGGTTACAGGAATGCAGAAAAAATATATTAATCCTACTTTACAGAAAGTTTTTACCGGTTTTCAGCAATGGGAACCGGTTTTTATATTTTGTATTGGTGGGATCTTAAATAAGAGATCCAAATGCCGGATAAGAGGCAAATGCGAATTATAGGTTTGCCAACATGAGGATGTGAGCCGATTGTACCCGCGTTCATCAGAAATGGATTTGCATGTTTTGGACATATTGGAGTGTATTTTTCCTGGCGCGCCCCGGTGTATTTGCTTTTTCTGCAAATACCGTGACTGGAAAACGCATACGGAGCCATCCGGCACTGCCTGTGTGGGCGGGGGGGGGTAGTGAATAGTGAATAGAGAAAAGTGAATAGTGGGCGTACTAAGCTGGTTTGGTTTTTGATGTAATAGGGCTATTGTGAATAGTGAAGAGAGAAAACTGAATAGTGGTGGTGCTAAGCAGGTTTGGTTTTTGATGTAATAGGGCTTTAGCGGGAATAACGTTTTTTTCTATGAGCAATAAGAAATACCTTTAACAAGAAAAAAAGGTATGAAGCGGATGCCCGATGCGCGATAATATTAAGCAAGAATACCAAAAGCGCAATTACCCAACTGATTGGGAAGAAAATGGTTACTGGTTATTGAGAAATAGAAAATAGTTATTGGTTACTGGTTATTGGTTACTGGTTAGTGGAAAATAGAAAATAGTTATTGGTTGATGGTTATTGGAATAGTAAAATAGAAAATAGTTGATGGTGCCCTATAAGAGCAATTTTCCAACTGATTGGGAAGAAAATAGTGTTAAAAAAAAGAATAGAATTATACTGACACGTGTAATAAACATGTGCCATCGGGGCAAGTAGCTTCCGATTTCCGGTTGTTTACAATTTTTGATTCTCATTTATTTCCCAAAATACTTTTCCAGTAATGACAGCAAAGCATCTTTGTGGATGGGTTTTGAAATATAATTATTACAACCAGCCTCCAGTGCCTTTTCCCTGTCACCTGTTAATGCGTAAGCTGTTTGAGCAATAATGATTACATTTTTGTTAAACTGCCTGATTTTTCGTGTGGCTTCGTATCCTCCCATTTCGGGCATCCTAATATCCATCAATATCAGGTCGATATCAGAATTATTATGACAAATTTCAACGGCTTCTGCTCCTGTTCCTGCTTTAAAAATTTCTCTGCAATACGGTTTAAATTCTATGTCGAGCAACTTCACTGATGTTTGATCATCTTCGGCAATGAGAATTTTCAGATCCGAAATTGCTAATTTATTCTGATTGGCAGAGGTTTCCGAACCGGCATTTGTAATTTTATTGTTTTGTTGTGATTCAGTATTGTAAGGTAAGCTGAAATAAAATGTCGAGCCAAAACCTTCTTCACTTTCGACCCAAATTTTGCCACCTAACATTTCGACATAGGATTTTGTAATTGCAAGGCCAAGGCCGGCTCCCTGCCGTGCTTTCCTATCTTCAATATCGGCCTGAATAAAACGTTCGAAGATTGCAGCATGTCTGTCTTTTGGAATGCCAATACCCGTATCTCTTACATAAAACTCCAAGGTTTCATCCTTTTTTTGATAACCCATTTCTATTTCACCTTTTTCGGTATATTTAATGGCATTTTTCACCAGATTGGTGAGGATGGCATATACCTTTTCGCGGTCAGTTTTAATGACGGCCTCATTTGCAGGCAAAGGATGATTAAACGAGAGCTTCAGCCCTTTTGCTTCTATCTCGGGTGTGAAAAAAGTACTTATAAATTCTATTTGTTCATTAATATTGGAATCCTGGATTTCTAATTTCATCAGACCGGCTTCTATTTTTGAGATATCAACAATATCGTTGATGATATTTAGCATCCGTACTCCGCTTTTTTCGATTATCCTGATATATTCCTGCTGCTCATCACCGGAAAGCCCCGGTGTTTTAAGCAGTTCGGAAAAGCCTAAAATGCCATTCATCGGAGTTCGTATTTCGTGGCTCATATTGGAAAGGAAAGCTGATTTGAGACGATCGCTTTCTTCGGCTTTTTCTTTGGCAATCACCAATTGATCATTCTTTTCTTTTAATAGTTGCTCTGCATTTTTTAGTTTGGTAATATCGAAAAAACTGGTTACGAATCTGTCATTTACAATGGGTGATGTTGCTACATAGAAATAATTGTCACCCGTTTGGCTAATCATTTCGGTATAGGCTGTTTTATCTAATTTTCTATGATTTATCCAAAATGATTTGATGAAATCTGATGGCATATTATAAAGTTTCGTAGCTAAACTTCCAATTACAGGAGTTGACCCAAAATCTGCAGTTTGGTAAAAAGCTCTGTTCACTTCAACAATCCGATAATCGATCATTTCATTATTTTCATTGTATATTACTTCGTTTAATGCAACTCCTTCTGTCATTGTGTTAAATAGCAAGCGATATTTCTGTTCGCTCTCCTCGGCTTTTTCTTTTGCTTTCAATAATTCCTGTTCAGCTAATTTTTGGGAAGTAAAATCCCAACACAAACCGAACATTCTTACCGGCTTACCATCAACATAATCAGTATGGCCCGACGACCTGATCCATCGAATTTGGTTGTCAGGAAGGATAATACGGTAGTCGTTCAATAATTCGGTATGATTTTCTATTGCCTCCTGTATTTTTAATGAAGCTGATTCAACATCATCCGGGTGCAAAGCTTTTGTCCATGCTTCAAATCCTGCTATTGTGTTTGAAGGCAAGCCAAAAACCAGTAGAAATTCATTTGACCAATACAAGGAATTTTTCAAGATATCCCATTCCCACATACCGGCGTTACTTACATTTTGTGCCATCTTCATCCTGAATTCGTTTTCTTCGGCACGATCCCTTGCCTGGATCAATTCGGTTTCAGTTTTTTTCCGTTCGGAGATGTCGCGGATATTTACAATTGTACCATTCTGATTACCTATCCTGATTTTAGAACCGTTCAATTCGCCAATAAATAAAGAACCATCCTTTCGCCTCATGGCTAATTCCAGATTTTTCACCTTTTCTCCATGTTCAATTGCTCTTGAGAAATGTTCAAAAGCCTTTGGGATATCCGCCTCACAGAGAAATTCAATAAAATTGAGTCCACACATTTCTTCGGGAGACAGATAAAAAATTTCTTTGGCTGCTGAAGAGGCATAAGTAATAATACCAGTAGGGTCGGTTAGTGCAATAAGATCGGAGGTTTGCTCAGAAATAGACCTGAATTTTTCTTCGCTTATTTGAATAGCTTCCTGAGCGAGTTTGTGTTCGGTGATGTCCATATTAAAGCCATACCAGGTTATACTGCCATCGGGCAATTTCTCGGGTGTTGAGCGGGAATAAATCCATTGAATTGCTTTTCCGGGAATTTGAACCCTGAATTCACAGGTAAAGTAAGTTAAATGTTCAGCAGAATATTCGATGGCTGCAATAACGCTGGCTGCATCCTCGGGATAAATTACCCTGCCGATTGGGGCAAAATCATCCAGCACATCTTCCGGTGCGCACCCAAAAATGTTTTTAATCCCTTCCGAGGCTATAGGAACACAATATGTACCATCAGGTTTCCGGGTAAATTGATAGATCAGATCGGGTACATTTGCCGATAGCTTTCTAAACTCGATGTCTTTTTGCCGGATTTTAGCTTCAATCCGCTTGCGTTCAGTAATGTCCATGTATGTTCCAAGAACACCGACAACCTCTCTTTTTGAATTTTGGAGAGGTATTTTGCTTGTAAGAAGTGATATTGTATTACCCTGAGGAGTAGTCTGTATTTCCTCGATGTTTAATTTTGGTTTTCCGGAGGAGATAACTTCTAAATCGTCATTTCTGTACATTTTTGCCTGATCCTGCCAAACCATTTGAAAATCATCTTTTCCGATAATCTCATCTGACGCGGAGAATCCGGCATCTTTTGCAAACGCTTCATTACAACCGAGGTAATTCAAATTTTTATCTTTCCAGAATATACTTGCCGGAATTGTGTTGATAATCCCTTCGATGATTTGTTTCGATTCAAGCATTTCCTCTTCTGCCCTTACACGTTCGGTTATGTCCTGTACAGCCGTAAACCGGAATTTCTTATTATTAACGTAAATACTTTCTGATGATAGCAAAACATGCTTTATATCACCTTGTTTTGTTTTTAATTCGGCTTCTACATTGGTGGTATTTCCTTTACTATTCGCCTTCAGTAGTATTGCATTTATAGCCTCTGGTGTTAATATCCCTAATTCCGTGGCAGTTTTTCCAATTACTTCATTTTTATCAAACCCAAATAAACCATAAAATGCCTCATTTACAGCTAAATACCTTCCGTTGTCTAAATCTGTCAAACCACATGCTGAAGGATTTAAATGAAACACCTTCGAGAACTTTTCTTCACTTTCTTTTAAGGCCTTATTTGCTTCAATCTCGTTTAACTGCTTCAGGCCTATACCAACAATTATTTCGATAAACCCCTTAATAAAATCGAGATACTGAGCCAGTTTTTCTTTCGTCCAGATGGGAACTTTTTCAACGGCCTCCAAGTATGCTTTTTCATCAAAGCCGTATTTTTTTGCTTGTTTTTTGAAGAATTCTAAATCTGGTTTTTCCAGAAAGAACTGGCCTGTAAAATAATTACCCAGGTGTTTTCCATCAATAATGATTGGCGTTGCGTTATCAACCAAACCATGCGGGCATTTATAACTGACTGCCGGATTTGCTTTATCAAGATGATCCATTATGTATTGGTCACTTTTGATGCACTCTTTCAGGCATTCGGGGTGAGTACGGTGAAATTTAGTACAGATATCCTGCCATGCCACAGCAGTGAGAATATTACCTTGATTATCAATAATTGCAGAGGGAAATGGATAAATCCTGTTTAGCTTATCCTGCAAATCCTGAAGCAAAGGAATGTCTATTAAGTCTTTCAATTGGTATTCCATGATTTCTAATTTTTTTTAAGCTGTTTTTTCACTTACGCCACGTGCCTTCCATTTTTCCAGCGAACTTCAGGGTCAAAATGCTTTCCCAAAAGCAGCTTCAAGTAATCAACATTAAAAGGTTTTGTAAAATGATGGTTGCATCCGGCTTCACCAGACTTTTCTCTTTCACCGGCTACTCCAAAAGCAGTTTGAGCAAATATTACATTTTATTAAGCTTCCTGATTTGTCAGGTAGCTTCATATCCATTCAAATCAGGCATTCGAATATCCATTGCTACCCTAATTATTGAACGATTAAAGAGACTACTACCGGTTGTTATTAATTCCTGAATCAGAGCTTTTTGGTGGAAAATTTGAAGCAATAAATATACTACATTTTAGATATTTACTACTATTGAGAAGATTTATTTTAAAGTAAACCGCTAAGGCTTGGTAAAAACCGCTTCGAGGGTTTGAGAAAATATGGAGCATTAATTTTTTGATTATTAGTTGGCTGGTTTTATTCTGTCGCCGAGGGTGTAGGTTTGATCGTTTGTTTTCTGTGCTTTTTTTGCCTGATGATAGCCTGATGTATAGGGATATGCTGGC
>CAJAXK010000073.1 GCA_903946925.1 uncultured Bacteroidales bacterium
GATATTATCTATGTCGTTTTGATCCACAACCCCATCCTGGTTTACATCGCCACCATAAATTACATATTTCCCATCTGCCTGAAGCAAAAGGTTGTCGTTAAAAGCCTTGTCCGGGCCATCAAAGAAGTAGTTTATTGTATTAGTTGAAAAGGAAATCGGGAGTTTACTCCAGGTTTCCAAATGATTTCTGTGTTTAACCGCAATATAGTAAGGATTTCCGCTAACAATAGCCGGGATCTCAACAATTGCTTCGCCATTCGTATGCACAATCGCCTTGATTGAGTGATCCGGAGCTGCATTACTCAGGTTTGCAGGTGACCAGAGATTCACAGTTATGGTGTCGGTTTCTGTTGGGTTTGAACTGAGCGCCAAATCATATAAACTTGCTCTCATGGTATTTGCACCTGTATATAATCCTTCGAGGAAGACTTGCAGGTTTAATGTAATAGTTGCAGGACAAGTCGGAATACCAGCAATGCTATCTATAATACCATCGCAATCATTATCAAGTCCATCGCAAATTTCTGGTGCACCAGGGTAAACTGCCGAACTGTTGTCATTGCAGTCGGTATTATTCAAAATATATCCAGATGGCTGGCTACAGTATTGTTGCGATATTGCAGGATTACCAAATCCGTCACCATCGGCATCGGCATAATAGTTTTGTGACAAGGGAATGTATTCTGAATACCTTGCCTGCACATATAGTCTTTTGGCTATACCTGCACAAGGGTCATCAAAAAGTGAATTATTGGCTGGTATTGTTACAGTGTTTTGCCCAATAACAAGGCCTTGTATAATACCTAAACTGCCGGATGCATGACAACTGCCAAAGGTAAAGCTTCCACAAGTGCCGTTTGGATTACCATAACTGGCAAAATCAACTGCTGCAAATACCTTTCCTGCAGGGGCTGTGAGTGTAAGAGAACCGCCTTCATTTGCAGTAGCACAAACATAATTGGCGTTAATTGTGTAAACTGAATCAATAGTGCCATCGCAATCATTATCAATACCGTCGCATATTTCTGTTGCTCCGGGGTAAATACTTGCAGAAGCATCATCACAATCTGTACTATCCAAAACATAACCTGTTGGCTGGCTGCAGTCAACCTGCGAATTAGCTGGATCACCAAAGCTATCCCCATCAGCATCGGCATAATAGGTTTGTGACAACGGAATGTATTCTGAATACCTTGCCTGCACATAAAATCTTTTATATGTACCGCTGCAGGGGTCACCGAAAACCTGGTAATTCTGTGTTAAGGTTACACTATTCTGGCCGATAACAAGAGACTCTACAATAGCCATTGTGCTTGTTGCATGGCAACTGCCCAAGGTGAAATTACCGCAAGTGCCATCCGGGGTTCCATAACTGGCAAAATCAACAGAAGTAAATACTTTGCCCGGAGGCGCCGTTAAGGTAAAGGACTGGCCTTCGCTGTAAGCCATGCCACAAACAATACCATTGGTAACAATAATATCCGTATTACCATCACAATCATTATCAATCCCGTCGCATATCTCTGTGGCGCCAGTATAAGCCGCTGCATTATTGTCATTGCAATCTGTATTATTTGATACATAACCATTGGGCTTGCTGCATGCTACTTCTGATACAGCAGGGTTGCCAAAACCATCGCCATCGACATCAGCATAATAAGTAGCCGCCAATACAGTAATCGGTGCACCATTGTTGAATAAAGCACTTACTTCAGGTACAGTAATTGCCCTGTTAATTATTATAATTTCATCCAGGAAACCATGCAGTGGAAAATCTAAATTCCCGCTTTCAATAGCGGCACCAATCAACACTGGATTGCCATCATAAGGAATGTTTGAAGTATAACCGCCGGTTGCTACGAGGTTACCATCAACATACATTTTCCTTGTGTCGTTAGTTTCATCAAGTGTAAATACAACATGACGCCAGACACCTGTTGAGTTTGGTGAAACCATTTGTACAAAATCACCACAATTGGTTGAATTTGAAACCCATGTAGAATAATTTCCGCCCTGGCTGCCAAAATGCCAAGAGTCGTTGTAACAATTGATAGACTTGGTGATAAAACTGCCATGGCCAGGTTGTGAACTCATATTTACCCATGCGGATAAAGTAATACTTGACGGCCTCACCAATGGGTTATCATTAATACGAATATAGCTACTGGTATTGCCAGGGAAAAACATTGCCCCATTGGCATTTCCCAACCTGTCGGCTACTGAAGTTACCGTTCCGTATATTGTTCCGTTCAATCCATTGCCACTGGCATCGTTTGCGTTTCCATCCAATGGAAGATACAACACCAGACCATTCATCATGATGATATCAGTGAAACCATCGCAATTATTATCAATACCATCGCAAACCTCGGTTGCAACAGGGTTAACGGCTGAATTGGCATCATTGCAATCATTCGAATCAAGTGTATATCCCTGAGGGGCCGTAGCTAAAATGGAATGGATCGTATCAGCCAAATTCCCATAAGTGTCATTATCTGCATCCCTGTAATACACAAATTCGAAAAATTTTACCAGGCTTACTTTGTTGGAAGCATATTGTACCGACCAGTATGGTGGCAGGTTTGCCTGGCTGAAGGTACCGTTTACGGCTCCGGCTGTAATGATATCAATGGATGTCAGACTTTGAGGATTGAAACCGTTGATCTCTGCTGCATTCAGTATGCCGCTGATGGTTGCTGTGCCTGTTACCACGAGCCTGTCGTATTCGGTTTCGGGTGTGGTTCCACCTATTTCGATATTCAATGCCGCATCGCCTTGAGTATAGTTACCAACTATGGTGAGTATGCCGGGGCTTGAGCCGGGTTCGACAGTGGTTGCATTGTTCAATACCATACTGCTGCTGAATGTACCCGTGCCTTTTAATATTTTGGCAGGTGCGGTGATAAAATTGAATGGTGCGGTGATATTTCCATTGTTGTTGATCAGGCTGCCATCGAAAGTTAGTAAGCCGGTAGCTTTTAATTCAGTGCCCGGGTTCACGTTGATGATACCGCCAACTGTAAAAGGATTCAATTCCAAAGTTGAATTCAACACATTGATTGTTCCACTATTGGAAAATGTTGCCGGTTTTATATAATTCTGATAACTGCTGTTAATCACACCAGTAGTGCTATTTACAAAACTGCCATCGTAAATGCCGACATGATAAATGCCCCCTGAGGCATCCATATAAATGTTTTTGTTGTTAATTAACGAGCCTCCATTATTCATATTAAAGGTACTGGCGCCACAGCATCCCGGGTAATAAGCATAGATACTCATATTGCCATTATTAGTCAACTGCGTTTTCAGGAAAGTGGTACTGGAAAAAGAGATATTGCTTGTATCTGTATTGGAAACAAAACCGCCACTGATTTCTGTGGAATTGCCCGCCGACATATCATCTTTCAATAATTTGGTTGCAGGCCCAGCGAACAAGCCGCCGACCAGGTTTACATAATTCAAATCAACATGTTCCTGGTTAAAATATACGGAAGCACCTGAATAGTATAGTCCAATTATGGTAGAACCCGGGTTATAGCTATTGCTGTTCACCAGGTGGGTACCTTCAACGAAATGAACAGTGCCCACGCCATTTATACTGGCATTGGATGAGAGGGTAGTAGTGGTAGATGGAATACCAAATTTTACCTGCGCACCGGCCGGTATTGTAATTGTTCCGTTAATGACAGGGTTGGTGGTGGGGAAGATATTGAGTGATTTACCGTTGGCAATAATGGTTCCGTTGTTGGTAAATACCGTGTTGCGAAGATATATTTCATTATAACCAGACCCATCAGGATTCCCCATCAGGTTGTTTGTAATGGTTCCGGTGCTGTTATTATTAAATGTACCGCCACTAAGGGTTTCATATCGAACGCCTCCGCCACCTGTTTGAGCAAAAATGAACTGACCGTTGTTTTCTATGATACCATTCGTCATTGTAAATACCGGTTCTACACAACAACCCCCGTAAGCGGTTACAAGGTTCACTGTGCCGTTGTTGATAAGCGTGGTTTCCAGGGTGCCTAAGGAGGTTTGTCCCGCGCCGAGATGAGCTGTGGCTGTATCGTTGATAACCAGGTTTCCACCGCTCAACGTTCCTGCCCACCAGGAATAAGAACTATTTATTTTTTTTATTGCAGGACCGCCAAATACACCTCCATCCTGTAATACTTCTGAGTTGAAATTCACTTCGGGTTGCAGGAAGTTCACATTCGCGCTGATATAGGTTCGCATTGCATTATACTGGCCACCTATATTATGTGTACCACTGGTGAAATGCATATTACCATCAATGCTAGACGAATCGGCATACGTAAATGTGCCTCCTGTGTGATATTAAAAACCTTATTTACGTTGTTAGATGAAAATTGTCCGAAATGTGAAGCACTTTGCGCAACTGTAATATTGCAGTAGCCTACATTATTATCAGAGGTACCGGCTATAATCAGTCCGTCATTAATAAATTCATTCACATTAAAAGTCACTTTATCAAAGTTTGTCTGCACCTGTCCGCCATTGCGGTTATGAAATTTTCCAGCATTGATGTACATTTCCCTCACACCTCCGCCACTAGCTGTAATGATCATAGTCCCATCATTCAAAATGGTTCCTGAACTGGTACCATCAGTAAGCACGAGATAGCCTTCTACACAGCAGCCCCCGTAATATCTACTGAAATTGAATACCCCCTTGTTAGTAAGTTGTACAGCAATCCTTGCATTAGCATATACACTGATCTCGCTAGTCACTAAAGCTGTACCATTGCCTGACAGCATGCCATTTTGATCCATATACAATAAAGCTCCGGTTCCTATAGAAAGGTCTTCACCCTGCGCATCTATCAGGTTCAAATTGCCATAAACATTCAAACGGCCATTCTCAACAATCACTTCATTCGCATTGATTGTTTCAGCATTGGATATTGTTACTTCATGATTGATGATAATGGTGCTGTCATTTGCAGAAGGAGTACTTCCTGACACCCATTCACATCCATCAAATGATTCCCAAGTTTGGTTAGAACCCCAGCTTCCGTTTTGTTTGCTTCGGAAAGGGCGATGGGTGAGGGATCCGGGAAATATAGATGCATCAGTATCATTGCAATCGGTATTGTTTAAAACATAACCACTAGGCTGGATGCATGCTACTTCTGATACTGCAGGGTTGCCAAAACCATCTCCATCAGCATCGGCAAAGTAAGCCGTGGATAAGGAAACCATTGGATTGCTATTGCCAAATAATGTACTGACTTCTGCACCAGTAATTGCCCTATCAAACATTATAATATCGTCCAACTCCCCATTTAAAGGAAAATCGAGTGAGCCATTTTCAATGGCCGCACCTAACAATACAGGGTTGCTATCATAAGGAATTGAAGATGTATAAGCTGCTGTGGCAACAAGAATTCCATTTACATACATTTGCCTGGTATCGGCCACATCATCAAGTGTAAACACTACATGGTTCCAGGTTCCAACTGACATGGGGGAGGTTATTTGCGCTAGATCACCACAATTTGTAGAATTGGAAACCCAGGTAGAGTAATTACTTCCCTGACTACCAAAATGCCAGGAGTCATTAATGCAATTAATAGATTTATTAATGAACCCTGTAAGATTTGTCTGCGTATTTATCTTCACCCAAGCCCCCAATGTGATGCTTGAAGGCCTTAGCAATGGTTGGTCGGCGATGCTGATATGGCTACCAACAGAACCAGGGAAACTCATGGCTCCATTGGCATTTCCCAATCTGTCGGCCACTGCAGTTACTGCTCCGTTAATTGTTCCGCTCAATCCATTGCCACTGGCATCGGTAGCATTTCCATTTAAAGGAAGATATAATACAAGTCCATTCATAGGCACCATATCTACAAAGCCATCACCGTTATTATCTAATCCATCACACAATTCAGGGGCGCCTGGAAAACAGGCATCGCAATCATCATCAAAGTCAGAATTGTTCGGAATGCCCGAAGGCAAAGGGGAACCAAAGCCAAAACCATCGCCATCATTGTCAGCATATGTTACCAGGTTGTCATCCGTATCGCTTCCATTACCGCTATATCCCGGGAAATAAGCCAATGAGCAGATAATTGTATCATTATTGGGATCTCCATAGCCATCACCGTCATTATCCCTGAAAACAGTAATTGGTGTGCAATCCATAGAGAATGAGCCTGCATTGGGGTTTGAGCAATCACCTATGTAATCAAAACCATAATTATATGCTCCTGAAGGTAACCCTGACACTACTGCTGTATCGTTTTTGTTTTGTCCTGTACCCGCATAAAGCTGTCCACTCACCAAATGTGTCATAATTACTGTCCATGGCGCATCTAAACAGGAAGATGTGGTAAGTTTAAAAGATACTTCACCATCTGACGCCCCGGGTGTCGATATAGGTTTTGTAAGTGTTGCGGTAACCGTTCCATCACAACCCAGTGTTGGGACACCTGTTACATCAGCAGATGCAGGGCAATCCAGTTGCGGATCGCCACTTGAGTATGCTATAAATTGATAATTGGTATTAGTTAAAAGAGTCGCCGGAACTGAAGCGAAAATATGCTCTCCCTTATTGGCAGTCCAACTTCCACCGGTGCCCAAAAGCTGACCATAGGCTTCAACGAGCGACCATGTAGTATAACAATTTGAAGATGTAAATGCAAACTCGATCACCGCTGCACTATCGCATCCAATCCCTTTTGATGACGCGGTACGACTTATTTCGGTAAGTGTGGAACTACAGCCTGAACTTGGTATGGAGATATTGGATTCGGTGTTGCCCTGTGTGGGGCCGGGAATAGCCCTGCTGCAACTCACAGTATAATTGCCCACCGGTACATCTAAAAATGTGATAGATTGTCCATACAGTTCTTCTGCCGACAATAAAATTTCTTTTCCATTCGAGGTGGTACCCTGCAGAGTTGCAGACCAGATTTGTGGACCTGGGCCGACACAGGATTTTTGGGCAAAATCATCGTTATAACCACATACCACTTTGTGTCGTTGACAGCCGCCATCACCAGTTTCTGTAATAAGTTCCCCGCCACCATTCACTTGCACAGGATCAAGTGAAATATTTGCAGGCAGTTCAGTATATACTGTGTTTTGACAAGGAGTTGAGCCACCCGGTTGATAAGCTCTTACTTTGTAGGCCCCAGCCTCCAGATTTCCAAAGGTTCCTGCTAAGCCATAACTTGAATAAATTGAAGATGATACCTGCTGAAGAATATTACTGGCTGAATCCAAAAGCTGGTATACAATACCGTTACTTGCACACTGGGTAAGTGATCCTGAAAAAGATATGGTGCCATTGTTACAGCCATAACCTGTTTGCATGGTTGTACCGGTAATTTGAATTACTGGGGCAATACAAGGAGCATTAGGAATAGTGATTTGGAATGTTTTCACTTCGCCAATATTGCTACAACCAATGCCTCCAAGAGTTGCAACAATTGTATATTCGCCAGGGGGATATTGCCTATCGTAAGTACCTACCCCTCCACAATTTTGCAACATGAAGGGCTGCCCTCCCGGAGATACATCGACACTCCAGCCGATTGTCCACAAACAATCGCAATTCTCATATTCAAACCTGATTGTTCCAGGGCAGTCATGAACAGTAGGGGCTGTAAGCAAATAAGCATTGAATGTTCCTACTGTGGCATTTTGTGCATTCACAATAGGAACACATTGAATTAGAAGGAAAAACCCTAAGATTGAGTTCCTGATGGCAAGGTTAATCCTGTTTTTCTGAAAAAAAGTAGATTTGAATTTCATAGTCAAACTGTTTTGAATTAATGATTAGTTCAATTAAGTATGAGCAGTTTGTGATAAATAGTAAGTATATAGTAATATGCAGATTACAA
>CAJAXK010000074.1 GCA_903946925.1 uncultured Bacteroidales bacterium
CCACTACCTTACTCCCCGCAACCTGTTTCCCATTGTATATCATTCTGAATAAGAAAGAACCCGAAGACCAACGTGAAACATCAATTTGAACTGTTTCATTATTGTTTTGCAATTCCCGGCTTAGTACAATTTTGCCATTCAGGTCTATTGCTTGCAATACAACTTTTTGCCATTGGTGATATACTGTGGTTACAGGCATACTGCCTTTGTTATCGGTAATTACCAAATATTTTGGCAACTCTACTGTTATCTTGTCATTTGCGGGATTTGGATAAACTTTAAGCTGAGTGGTTTCCGGCTTTTTGAAAGGCTCATCAACACTCACTAAGACATTATCGCAGTTTGGGTCTATAGTATCGCTTATAATGGGGTGCGGACATAGGCTGTCGTAGGTTAAGGGTTGGGTATATATGCTGTCGTACTCCAGGTTTGAGTTGACTTTTACAGCAACGATTCGCCAGGAGTTGTTGTAAAAATCATTACCTACTGCAACAAATTTAGAATCCTCGGTTTTGCAAGCTGACCAGTAACTGCCAGAAGCTCTTTGAATTATTTTAGTCTTGCGTAAATTCCCGAGTGTATCACTTTTGAAGAATGCATCATAACTGGTACTTTGATCAGGGCTATAACCTCCAACCATTACTAATAAAGAATCCTGAAGCATATCAATGGAACTTAGTCCACCCCAATAAACATTACTCATGATATCAGCATCATACTGAGGAGTTCCATCCGGTGCGAGCTTGATAAACGCAGGGCTTGACTCTGCCATACTTTGTTGCAGATGCCTTCCAGCTTCATAATACGCCCCGGTATTATTCTTCATAAGGCTCCAAGGACCTCCATAATAATAGGTATCTGCACCATAAACCAAATCCCATTGCAGGTTACCGGCAGTATCGGTCTTGAATAAATGATGCCTTTCAATAGCAGGTATGGTAGTACCTGGATTGGGATGATACCGGCTGGTTAATACTATATATCCATCACTGTCAACTAATAAATCATAGGCTTCGTCATTATTATAGGTGGATTCAAGCGGATAAAACTGATGCCAGATCAGATCGCCTGTACCACTGAATTTAAATAAAGATGTACGTGAGTAAGGGTTAGTATTGTTATAGAATGATAACAATACATATCCGCCATCTGGTGTAGGCTTTATTTTCCATCCAAGATCATAATTACTTTGAGAATATAGTGTTGTGCACCACTCAATTTCAGCACATGCGTTCAATTTTATAATAAAAGCATCCATATTTGGATTAACTTTTTGCCAGGTACCACAAATAATGCAGCCACCGTCTTGAGTTTTTTCAATATTGCCTATTCCACAAGAGTAAACACCATTACCAATGCGTTTACTCCAAAGCATTTCACCATTTATATTGCATTTTACTATCCATATATAAGTATAATTTTTAATTGTTCCACCAATTAAAATACCTTTATCATAATCACCAACAATATTACGACATTCAGCATTCTGTTCTTGTCCGTAATACTTTATCCAATCCTGAGCTAAAGTATTAATTTGAAATACAACAAGACAAATGAAGAAAAAAGCAATTTTCATGATAGGAGTTTTTGCAATATACCCCTCCTGATTTAAAGCAGGAGGGGTAAAAAGGAATTAATGAACTACTGGAAATTTTGTAGTTTCTACTTTATTGTTTTTGCCTTTTACATGTATAATATACACACCTGGCACAAAAGCTTTTGTTGAAACTATAACTTGTCCGGTTACTTCATGCAAGATCAGGCTTTTGATCACTTGTCCTGTTGTAGTAACTATTTCTAGAATTGTCTTTTCTTGGGTATCAGATAATACATTTGTAATAAAGACAAATGTTAATGCAATCAAAATTCGTTTTTTCATAAAAATCAAAAAACCTCCCATATCGATATGGCATAAGAGGTTTATTCTGTATTATTTAACTACAATTATCTTCTTGTTATCCATCAACTTACCTCCAGCTTTTAATGAGGCAACATACACACCCAGACTTAAATTAAATTTGGGTATTACTAACTGATCTTGTGTTTTAACTCCGTTCGTGTGCATTTGTAATACGTGTGCTTGATGCCCACTATCTTTTACTTCAATTTGATTCATTATTTTCTATTACTTCACAATTACTTTGCAACTTGAAATTATACGGCCCTCGCTGAATACATGACCCAAATACAGCCCAGGTTGCCAGTTTGTGCAGCTTATTACCATTGTTGTTTGCCCAGGTGAGATGCTTGTTTCTTCCGTTTTACAGCCCATCATATCCTGCAATTAACAGATGCGGAATGGGTTTAGGCAAAAATACATTTTTTAACAGTTGTCATTCTATAAAAAGCTGTATCCGTTTAATTTATTGTTTTTCACAAACCAAAAGCCCCTTCGGCAGTAATTACGCAAAAGGGGCTTTTTGTTAAGGAAAATAAAACTATTTATACCTAAAGTTTGAAGTGCCTAAAATGCATAGAGTGCCTTGAGTGCGGTACTAACTTGAATTTCTGAATTTTGCAAGTATTTAGGCACAAATAGCTTAGTAGAATTCATCAGGCTTTGTAGATTATTGGTGTCAACTTTAAACTAAATCAGGAATCTAAATCCCTTGGCAGTTACTTTAGGCACTCAAGGCACTTTAAGTACTTTAAGTACTCTCAAAAACAGTAAAACCTTGCTAAGCGTAAGAGCTGCAACTACTTTACCTCAAGCACTTTATATCCAAATGCTTCGAGCGCAACGGCTTCGCCCTTTTTAATGGTGAGGGCCTGATTGGTGAACACATCGGTAAAGGTACCTTCGGCTGCAGCATCGTTAACCGTAAACGAAACCGGTGCATTTGTAAGGTTTGCCATCACCAACACCTTGGAACTGCCTTTTGCACGAATGAAGGTAATAACCTTGGAGGTTTCGCTGTTTTTCACTTTTTCGAACGTGCCGCCAAAAGGTGGGTTAAACAAAGCTTCGTTGCCATGTTTTAGTTTGTTGAGCGTTTGATAAAATGGCACAAGTTCCATATTATCCCAACTGATGGTGTCTTTGGTGAAGAATTTGAGCCTTTTGTCCAGGCCGGCTTCCTGCCCGCCATAAATAAGTGGCATCCCCGGCAGGGTATAAGTCAGCACGGCGTAAGCTTTGCCACCATCGCCAAATTTTTCCTTAACGGTTCCATTCCATGAGTTTTCGTCGTGGTTGGTGATGAAATTCATTTGCATGGAATTTTTTGGCATAATTGAATCCATCTTAATTACCTGCTGCGAAATTTTATTTACCGAATCCTTGCCTTGTGCAACCTGGTGCATCACATGGTGCATGCCCCAGCCATAATTGGCATCAAAAGCTTTGTTGCACAGTTCGGCTTTGTCCTCGTTTTCGGCCAACATAAACATAGGTTTGGTTTTTTCGAGTTCGAAGCGGGCATCTTCCCAAAAATCAACGGGCACTTCGCCGGCCACATCGCAACGGAAACCATCAATATCGCAATTGCTTACCCAGTATTTCATGGCATCAATCATGGCTGCGCGCATATCCTTGTTTTGGTAATTGAGCTTGGCTACATCGGTCCAATCGAAAGG
>CAJAXK010000075.1 GCA_903946925.1 uncultured Bacteroidales bacterium
AACTACCTAATCTTTAATGCCGGATCTTTTCATATACATCTAACTAAAAATAAATTGCTGGTAAAGAAACTATTACGAAAATAGTTTACGCCTGTTTCATGTTAATTTGATACCGATTAGCACGTTTTAGATTGAGTAAACCATCCACCTCAAAAACCTCATCCCGTCCCCTCTCGTTGAAAAAATGAGAGGGATGCCTACACCCTGTAAGTTAAGGCAAAAATAAACCTCTCAACACCTCAACCCATCAACCTTTCAACCTATCAACCTATCAACCTATCAACCCTTCGTATATCTCCTCCGCCTCAAATAACCCTGAACCACGGCAAAAACCAGTACCAATAAAATTGGAACAATAGTATTGACCAATTGCCACTTCAATTTTTCGTTGTCAACGCGGGCGGTGTCGAGGGTGCGGAGCTTCACATCGCGGGAGCGTACAGAAAGCAATCCAGAGTCGTCGCACAAATAGTTCATGGCATTTAATACAAAATCCTTGTTGCCAAACTGTTGATTGGTGTATCTATCGAAGCCTAAAGGCAAAGGGATTGGCCCTTTTTCACCCGATTGGAGTTGGTTTTTAATAATATCGCCATCGGCAACCACAATCATTTCGGTTTTTGGGCTTTTCCCAACAAATCCAATTTCAGGGGCTTCGGCCAATTCAGGCGGTATGCGGTTAAGGAAAAGGGAAACAAATTCCCCTTCGAGTAAGGCGGCCACAGGCTGGTAAGGCTGATTAAACTGTGTAATATCAGGCTGTTGGTATAAAAAACCAAGGCTTACCACCACAGGAGTATTTAAAACCCGCGAATAGCGCGAAGTTGATAATAATATTGTCTTCTTGATTCCTGGAGTTTCAAGCGTATCGAGGTTTCCAACAAATTCGGTTTTTATTGCATTCAGGTTACGAACAATGGGGTGCTGCGAGGTTGGGACAAGCACCGGGAAAAATATCCAGGGAATCAGTTTTTGGTTGCCTTTTTTATCAATAACAACAGGGATGGGAAGCGAGTTCATATCTACCACCAAATTACTGTTGAGGCGTACACCGTAATTAAACAGCATATCGTCGAGGTTCACATCGTTGGTGGTAACAACTGACCGTTCTTGGGTTTGCAGGCTGTCCATGGAAGCATTCACTGCATCAATTAGCCAAAGCACCTTGCCGCCGCGCATAATAAACTGATCGATGATAAATTTATCCTGTTCATTTTTCGCGAAAGCGGAATCAGGTTTTGCGATAATTATGGCCGTATATTTATTCTTAATGATAAAAGATGTTGAATCATTTCCCCTTGGTGTATGTTCGGTCAATGCCGAAAGCTGTGAATTAATCCGAACATGTTCAACCGTATAATATTCGCTTAGTGCGGATTCGATGCTTGCTGTATAATTCGCGGACAGTTCGCCTTGCCCATCAATAAAAGCGATTTTCGGCTTTTGCTGAACGGTAAGCTTCCTTATCACATTGGTAAGCCCAAATTCGAGGCTTTGAACTGAATTGTTCAGCACTTCTGCAGGTGGGCGGCCAACTTGGGTTATGAGCAAATCCAGAGGCATTTCCTTATCGCGGTAGGTTACCACTGCACCCGGAAAAATCATCTTGCTGGTCATGCCATCTTTTTCCTTTACCCTCAAATCGGTTGCGTTTAAACCAATTTGGGCGAGTTGGTTGTAAAGGGCTTCGGTTTCCTTTTTGTTATTCCCGCTTGAAGGGTCAATAAATTCATATTCTATTTTATCGGAATATGCACGGAACTGGTTCAACATTTCGCGTGTTTCGTTTCGCAAGCGCTTGAACCCTGCAGGGAACTCACCTTCGAGGTAAACTTTAAAATAAACTACATCGTTTAGTTCGTTCAACATTTTGCGTGTTGAAGGCGAAAGCGTGTAACGTTTCTCAGCAGTGAGGTCGAGGCGATAAAAAGCAAACGACCCAATTATGTTTAGCAATACAATGATTGCCATACCGATGGCGAGTTGCACAAAACTATTCTTCCTGATATTTTTTCTATTCTCTGTCATATCTCTTTTCTGTTTCAGGATTACCATTTTCTGCGTTCGAGCCTGAAACGGGTAAGCATCAGGAAAACTGCTATTAAACTTAAAAAATACAAAACATCGCGGGTATCAATTACACCACGGCTCATGCCGGCATAATGGGCATTTACGCCTAATTGGCTCACCAACAGTCCGAAAGAGCCAAAAATTGAAAGGCTGTATATGAATTCAAAACCAATATACATAAACCCACATAAGAAAACAGCTATTAGAAAGGAGACGATTTGGTTATTCGAAACGGCAGATGCAAAAATGCCAATGGCCACAAAACCAGCTCCCAGAAAGAGCAATCCGATATACGAACCCATGGTACCGCCTTGGTCCAAATTGCCAGGAGGCATCCCCAGTTTATAAATGGTAACGTAATAAAGCAAGGTTGGAAGCACGGAGAAAATTACCAAAACAAGTCCGGCAAGGTATTTTGCAACAATAATTTCTATGTCGGTTACAGGTTTTGTAAGCAGCATTTCCATGGTTCCGGCTTTGTGCTCTTCGGCAAACGACCGCATGGTAATTGCCGGAATCAGGAACAGGAAAACCCATGGGGCCAGCATAAAGTAGTTGTCGATACTGGCGAATCCATTGTCGAGGATATTGAACTCTTGTGGGAAAACCCATAGGAACAGCCCATTTACCAAAAGGAATACGATGATGACCGCATACCCTATCAATGAACTTAAAAAACTGCTTATTTCTTTGCGCAATAAAGTGTACATGCTATTTGCCTTACGGTTAGGAGGCGCAAAATTACTGATTTTGATCGTGTATTTTGCAAGTTTTAAAAACAAGAACCCAATTAAGGCCGGGATGGAAAAACTTTGATTTAATAAAAAAAATAATAATTTTGTACCCATGGAAGCTGATTAAAGCAGCAAAATATCCATTATATTTGTCAAAAAAAAACCAACTAAAATCAAATGAAAAAAATCTACTCATTAATCGTATTCTGCACTTTACTTGCAGTTTCAGGCTTTAGCCAATCAAAGCACTATGTAACTTCTGGGTGCGAAATAATTTTCTCGGAAGCTACCATTTCCGATGCAAACAGGGCTGATGCAACTTCAACCCTGCGTTTTGCGCCAATCATCAGTTTACAAAGCATGATGAATGTTGATATGAGTCCAAAATTGGGGTTGTTCACCGGTTTGGCTGTGCGCAATGTTGGATATATTTACGACAACTACAGTACTGTTGTGCCAGAGGGTGTTAGCAGCATTAAAAAGAAATTCAGGACATACAACATAGGTGTTCCAATTGGGATAAAAGTTGGCAATTTGAACGGCTTGTTTTTTTATGGTGGGTACGAAATCGAATTACCGTATGTTTATAAAGAAAAAACTTTTAATTCGGCAGGGGAAAAGGAAAATTCGGAGGTTTACTGGTTTAGCAACAGGACTGAAAACCTGCAACAGAGCTGGCTTGTAGGCATACAGTTCCCTTACGGTTTAAATGTAAAATTCAAACAATATTTTACCGAATTCCACAATCAGGACTTTGAAGCAAATGGGGTAAAACCTTATGCTGGCTTAAAATCGAAGATTTGGTATATTTCGTTAACCGCGAACCTGTTCAAAAACGCTGATTTCGAAGGTGGAAGCCGTTAAAAAGTCTTGACAATAAACAAATCAGGATACATTCCTGGTTTATAGGTGGTTGCCGGAAGTTCAAAGTTCAAAAAGCAGGGAAAGCTAAATGTTGGATTTAACATTTTGTTAGTATGCAAATTAAAACTTTGGTTTCCGGCAGCTTTTTTTTTTGATGGGACCAGAAATTGTAACTATTCAGGGTTTTGCCTTTTAGTTGTTAGGATTTGGGGGCTAGGTGTTAGGGATCATCATATTATGGTTATTGGGAATTAAAATCAATATTTTTTTGGATAGCAAAACCCACAGCCTAAAAGCCTAAATCAATCAAGATGGTATGTTCTTCGGTTTTCGGGTTAGGGAGAATAGTTACCAAAAGTTAAATGAAGGCTTTTGTAAGAAATTACTTAAAAAAATAATTCCCAAAAAAAAGCTTTTACAAGATTTTTTTATATCATTACACATCTTTTCAAAACTGAAAAATGGTTTCTAAAATACCTATAATCATGCTTTGCGAAGAGAAAAAACAAAATCAACGCGCATAAATTTTGCTTTAAAATAGGGTGGCTATTCCGTGGGGAAATCCATCAATCCCAAAAAACAAAATACAAGCAGCTAAGATGAATCTTGTTAATTAATTGCCGTACAGAGGGGAAATCTATTCTGGCAAGTTCCATACAGTCCGTAAAATTAAAAACACAAACACATGAAGTACAAAGTAAAAGGGATGTTGCTTATGCTCATTGCGGTACTTTCTGCAATATTGCTAAACTCATGCAGGGATGAACTGGAAGTATATAAAATACAGCGGATTGGAGTGTTTTCCTTTTCTAACGATAAGTTGAACACCCAGTACGCCGAGGCAGTCCATTTTTATCAGGGAAAGTCGGTGCTCCATTATTACGCAGATGGAAGTTCGGAGCTGTTAAGCAGGGTACTGTTAACGGCTGATGGCATAAATACAGCCGGAAACAGTTTTACTGTGAATATTGAACTTGATGTGGTTAAGGATGGCGATTTTATCGGCATTTACAAGCCACAATACGAAAAACATTTGGGAGGCATCCACACGTTCAATTATCTTGAAAAAATTACAGATTCAACATATAAAAGCTACAATCTCGATCCTGCTGCAATTGAATATGCATTCATGCGGATTGACCGGCAGAATATGGAAGAAAAACTAATATTGGGCGATTTTTTTGCATCCATGCAAAACGACCAGGAAACATCCGAGAAACTGATATTTTTTGAGGGAACTTTTAAAGACATATATTATGGGCCGCAATAACCTAAAAAACATTTCGCTGCTGCTACTGCTTTTCTTTGCAGCATGTAACCTGAAGGCTCAGGTTCAGGATATACTGCCTACTACCGATGTAATTGTGGGCATTGATGGAGGTATTACGTACGGAAAAGTGCTCGAAGTGGATGATGAGCGTATTAAATACAGAAAAAACGATATTCCTGATGGCCCAACCATCACTTTGCAGGCGAAACAGGTTTACCTTATTGTGTATAGCAACAACACCACACAGCTTATTACACCGGCATTTGGAACACAAAAAGCAGGTGAACCCACAACCGAAAAACAATCAAGCAAAAAGAAATCGAATCCAAAACCTGTTATTGAGGAGCAACAACCTTTATCAAACAGCAGTGATAGCACTGTAAAAGCTGACACAATTGCTAATTTTAAAACCAACCTGGCGCACGGCGCACTTAAAATTGGTTTGGGATTCCAACGGGATTATTCCAGTTTTAAAGGAATTGAAGATTTTACAAAAACACCAAGTGCGCCATCCCTGTTTGCAGCTTATCAATGCCGCTATAACAGGTTTTTAACCTTAGGGATTAACTTCGGTTACGCCAGTTTTAATTATAGTTATTCGGCAAGCAGCGATTACGATATGATAGATATTTCGCAGGATATTACCGAAAAAATTGGCACCGTCGGTTTTTATGGCAGGTATGATCTTATGGACAGGTTTTTTAAGCCTTATTTAGTGCTTGGTTTAAATATAAATCACAGTTCAGCAACCGTTGTGGGCGATATATATTTTCGGGATGAAGGCAAGCATGTACTAATCAATTCGGATATAAATGGGTTTAAAACAAATTTTGTTGCCAGGGCTGGTATTGATGTGATGATAAGCCAAAGGTTCGGTTTGTATTCCGATATAGGCACAGGTACAAACCTTATACAAGTGGGTGTAGTGTTTAGTTTTAAATAATGAAAACAGAAAGGCATTCGCAAAATAAAAAGTTCAGGAATTAGGGATGTAAAAAAGCGGCTGTCAGAGAAACCTAAAAACGAAAAGCCAAATATTGGTGAGCCAGGCAACACACTGAACCTGCCAAAACAAACAGGTAACAAACAATCTATTGAGAGTGAATTTATGAGTATTTAGAGCAACCCGGCAGACCCGGTACAGCAGCTAGATCATTTAAGCCCAACCTAATACCATGTTTCCAGTAAAAACAAAAAAGCCAAAAAGATGAAAAAAATATTTGTTTTAGGGTTCTTGATGCTGTTTTTCGTTAAAAATGGTTCAGCGCAGGACAAAGGGTTCACCTTACTGCTTGGCCCGGCGGTAAACGTATTTTATGGCAATACGGATGGCCGTTTTGTTTACACTCCCGAACGCCTTGGCTGGCAGCTTAATGGTCAGTTTGGATTTATCTCCACCAGGGGCGGCACCAACCGTGGCAACATGCTTGCAGTGTTTGGCAACGCAGGAAGCTCGAAACCTGAAGTAATTTATGGGATGCAATTAGGCGGAGCCGAAATAACAGGAACCATTGATGTTACAAAAAACTTCAATGAATTTTACACATTAGAGGGAGGAATGGTTATTGGACGTTTCCTACGCTTGAGTGGTGGATTTGGAAGGCAATATTATACTTATGTTGGTGGAATACGGGGCGTACTGAACTATTACAGTGGAACCGCCGGAATTGCTATAAACCTGGGCATGGTTAATTGGGTTATTGATGCCAATTTGATGGCTGGCAAGGACCTCAACCAAAACACATTAAGGTTTGGAACCGGATTTATGGTCAAGTTTTAAGCAATACTGCATCTGTTTTATCAACAAACCGAAACAGATAATTCATACTTTTGCTAAACTGCTAATGTAATTAATCCCTGATGGCTTACAAGAAATACATAGTATTGTTTTGTTGTAGTATAATGGCATTGTGCCTGTTAGGCCAAAATAGCAAAGTTTCAGATAGCCTAAAAACTGTCCTCGGCAATACTTCAAGTCCTATAGAAAAGGTGAATATTTTGCTTGCTTTATCAGACTCTCACATTAATACTGATATTAATAAGTCCTTAATGTATGCCGAAGAGGCTTTTAACCTTTCGGAAAAATCTTCAAATAAAGAAGGGAAATTGCGTTCAAGCCTTGCTCTTGCCGAAAAATATTATTTTTTATCTGATTTGAACAAAGCAATGGAATATGCCAATATTAGCAAAAACCTTTCAGAGGAACTTAAGCTTTCGGACTATCTGGCAAATTCTTATGATGCAATAGGTACAATTTATTACGAAATTGGCAACCAGGCAAAAAGCACAGAGAATTTTTATGCCAGCTTAAAGATTTACGAGGAATTGAAAGACAAAGAAGGTCTTGGCGGCACGTTTTGCAGGATCGGGACTTTATATCTGGACCAAAAAGATTACGACAAAGCCGTTGAGTATTATACTAAATCAATCAATCTGGCAAAAGAAATTAAAAACGAAAGCGGTATTGCCAGCAACCTGAATAATTTGGGTAAAGTATATAGCGATCAAAAGCAATATGAAAAAGCCCTTAAAAGTTACCAAGAAGCTTTGGCGATAAACATCAGGACCAAAATTTGGTATTTAGCCGGAAGTAATTACCTGAATATAGCCGAGGTTTATGTAAAGCGCGGCAATTATGCAACAGCCTTAATAAACGTTAAGAATGCCAGGCAAATATTCGAAAAATTAGGCAACAAATTGCGGTTGGCAAAAAGCCAGGTTGTTTTAAGCGAGATTTATCTCGCAACAGGCCAATTTTCGCAAAGTGAAGCAGTGGCACTTTCGGCACTTAAAATTGGTGAGCGCGAGAATTATAAAGATATTATAGTTTCGGCGGCGGGCGCACTAAACAAACTTTACCTGCACAACAAAGACTCTTTAATGGCTTTCAGGTATTTTATTTTACAAAAACAGTATCAGGACAGCCTATTTCTGGACGCAAAGCAAAAAACATTATCGAAACTCGAATTAAAATACCAGTTCGAAACAAACGAGCAACTTGCAAAAACCGTGCGGCAGCGAAAAAATATAGCAATAGCTGTAATATCGGGATGCCTGTTTTTTTGTTTGATAATAATAGTACTGATTCTCAAACAATTGAGGTTAAGGGCAAAGAAGATGGAACTGGAAAAAGCCAGCCATGAACAGGAATTGGAATTCAAGAACAAAGAAATGGTTTTGAATGTGATGTCGTTGATGAAAAAGAACGAACTGTTAGCCGACCTTTCCGAAAAACTTATCCATATAGAAGAAGAATCGACTTCGCCCGAAAGCAAAAGCACCATTAAAAAGGTTGCCCATGAACTCCAGAAAAGCCAAGAAGATGAAATATGGAAAGAGTTTTCGCACCGTTTTAAAGAAGTGCATGGTGAATTTTATAACACTTTACTATTAAAATTTCCGACACTTACCCCAAATGAACTAAAGCTTTGTGCTTTCCTCCGTTTGAATATGTCGTCGAAAGATATTGCAGAACTTACCGGCCAACGGGTAAGCACTCTTGAAACGGCACGATACCGTTTAAGGCAAAAACTTGGCATCGCAAATTCGGAGGTGAACCTTATTACTTTTCTTTCCTCCATTTAGCATCCTAAATCCAATTCAATTTTCCAGAAATTTAAAAATAAGCCTTTTGGGCTCATTTTTGTATTATACTGTATTTCAATCATTTAAATACAATAAAACTACAATGTACAGTAAATGTACAGGTGTTTTTTATACTCTGTAAAGGTTTTGTACAGGTATAATATTTTGTACCCGCGTATTTCTAAACAACCTTTGCACCGCAATTCCACCAAAATATTGGCAAAGGGATAAGCGGCAAACAGCTAACCACATTTATAAAATTTATGCATTCTACAAATGAAAAGACCAACTAACCCCGACAAAGATTTAATTAAAGAAACGGAAGAGGAAAAGCCTGAAATAGCAGTTGCCCCTGTTGATGAAACGGCAGAAATAACTTCAATACAGGAGTTTTTGGAGCTAAAAAAACTCCAAAACCGTGTACTCGGCAAAATGCTCGAAAAAATGAATGAGACAGAAAATCAAAATAACACAATTAATAAATAACTTAAGAAGATGAAAAAATCAATTTTTACCTTGCTGATAGCTTTGTTGCTCAGCTTTACAACTTTCGCCCAACTTACCGGGACGAAAACCATTCCAGGTGATTATCCTTCTGTGGCTTCAGCCATTGCCGCGCTCAACAGCGCAGGGGTTGGCGCCGGAGGTGTTACTTTTAACGTAACGGTTGGACACAACGAAATTTTTTCAACACCAACAGCCGGACGCATTACCACATTAACCGGTTCCAGTTCCAGCCCAATAATCTTCCAACGTTCTGGAGGCGGGGTAAACCCAGTTATTACATCTGCTGCGGGGACTGGCTTTACTGAAGCAATAATAGCAATCAACGGGTGCGATTTTGTAACTTTCGATGGTATCGACATTAAAGATAATCCAGCAAATATTTACATGTCAACGCAGATGGAATGGGGTTTTGCTATACTAAAAGCATCAGGAAATGACGGTTCGCAAAATATTACAATCAAAAACTGTACGATAACACTCAACAAGGATAATTCATTATCAAAAGGTATCTATTCAAACAACCATACTGCCACTGATGAGACAGAACTCACAGTTACATCAGCTACAGGCACCAACTCTAATCTAAAAATCTATAACAATACAATAGCCAATTGTTACACAGGTATTTTTATCAAAGGCTTTGCATCAGCAGCTCCATATTCTTTTTATGACCAGAATGTAGAAATTGGTAAAGATGGTGCAAATAGCATAACAAATGTTGGCGGCGGCGATGAACTTGCTTATGGAATTTATTGCAGCTACCAGAATAACCTAAAAGTTGCTAACAACTCGGTTACAAGTAACACAACATCAGGTACAAAAAGCCTTTATGGCATTTATCTTACTACTGCACTCAACGCAAGTTACGATTTGTATGGTAATACGGTTAGCATACAGTTTTCACCAACTGAACCTAATGGCAATGCCAGTTTCTACCCCATTATCTGCGATATGGGAGGAAGCGGAACCAGCAATGTTGTGAATATACACAATAATACCGTTACCAATTGTACCTTCCCTACATCAGCCGCATCAGCGTCAACCAGATGTATGAATTTAACAAATTTGGGGGTTACGGCTAATGTTTATGGTAACACCATCAGCAACAATTCCATCGGAGGGGATCCATCATCATCCACTACTGGTGATATCAGGTATATGTGGGTACAAAAAGTCTCAACAACACCTGGTCCACTTGAAGTTTATAACAACAGTGTTACTGGAAATTCACGTAGCCAACCTGTTTTAGGAGGCGGAAACACCTACTTACTTGCTATTGCAGGTAGCGGAACAACCATGAATGCATACAATAACCTGTTGGATAACAATACATTGGGAAGCGCAGGATCGGCATATTGTTTATATGTTATCTTCAACGATGCAATATCAAAACATGTATATAACAACACGGTAACAAATATTTACGGTGCCAACGGCTCGACGAACGGTATTTACAATGCAAGTGGGACATTAGGCTACTACAATAACAATAAAATACAAAATATAAGCTCAACCGCTTACGGTTTATCAACATTTATGACAGGTATTTATCATTCGTCAGGTACCACCACGTATTATTACAATAACATGGTAGCCGACCTGCGAAACCCTGGTTCAGTGTCGAGCATGGGATACAGTTATAATACCCTGAATGGTATTTATGTAGAAGCCGGTGGAACTGTAAAAGGATTTTATAACAATACCGTTTTCCTAAATTCGTCAACCACAAGCCCAACTTTCGGGTCTTCGGCTTTTTGTGCAGCTGACCTTTACGGGGTTGATTTACGCAACAATATTTTGGTTAATACCAGCGAAGCATCCGGAAGTGAAGGAAAGACTGTTGCAATACGCAGCAGAAATGCATCCCTTGCAGGTTATACATCAAATTACAATAACATTTATGCGGGTACTCCCGGAGCATTTCACCTGATTTTCTACAATGGTACTATTGGAAACCAATCGCTAGCAGGTTATAAAAGCTTGGTTACACCCCAGGAACTGCAATCGGTAACCGAGATGCCTCCATTTATGAATATTACATCACAGCCTTATAATGTTCACTTGAAAAATAATGTGGTAACACAATGCGAGTCAGGTGGGATAGCGGTTACAGCCCCAGTAGCAATTACCACTGACATTGATAATGAACCTAAGTTCCCCAATACCGGCTACCCTGTAAATGCATCATATATGCCAAATGCACCTGACCTGGGTGCAGACGAATTTGGTGGGCTAGGGTTTGATCTTACAGCACCATCTATTTTCTATACGCCACTTCTGCAAACAAATATTACCACCGCCAGGGTCCTTACGGCTGAAATTACTGATGGAACGGGCGTACCAACGAGTGGTGCCGGACTACCAGTACTTTACTGGAAAATAAACAACGGAAGCTATCAGGCTGCACAAGCAACGTGGGTAAGCAACTCTACTTATTCATTTACATTTGGAGGAGGAGTTAGTGTTGCTGATGTTGTTTCGTACTATATTGTAGCACAGGATATCGTAACTACTCCAAATCCCGGTGCATTTCCATCGGCTGGAGCTACCGGATTTTCTGTAAACCCGCCTGCATGTTCTACCCCTCCGGTTAATCCATCGAGCTATTTTATTGCACAGGCCATTTCGGGGGTTAAGCATGTGGGAGTTGGAAAAGATTACACAACCCTTACGGCAGCAGCAGCGGCTGTAAATTCATTTGTCTTTAATGGTCCATTAACCCTTATATTGGATGATAATACATATCCTAATGAAACATACCCGATTAATTTCAATTCAAATCCAGGAAGCAGCCCGACAAATACGCTGACGATAAAGCCCAATACAGGGGCAACACCGCATTTAGTGGGTAGCGTAAACGGAAACGCTTTAATTCTTTTAAAAGGCATCGATTTTGTTATAGTGGATGGTTCGAATAGCGGTGGCACAGATAAAAGCCTTACCATTGAAAACTCGTCAAGCACCACTAACTCCTTCGTATTTGGTATAACCGATAACGGTTCCACCAACCCATCCTCAGATATTACACTCAAAAACTGCAACTTCTTAGGATCGAATACGGAAATAGTTAATGAAACTTATGATATTGTTTTCAGTGCGCTTGGTGGCCATAATAATTGTGTGATTGAAAATAATACCATAGCAAGGTCAAAATATGGCATTCAGGTATTTGGAAACGAAGCAAACAAAAATATCGATATTTCAATAGCAAACAACATAATCGGATCACCTAATATGACTGATTATATCACCAGATATGGTATTGGAATTGAGCAATCGGTAAATCCTTTGATTTATGGCAATGATATTATGGGACCTGAACAAGGAACCAGCCTGAATATAATATACGGTATTATATTCTACAACAATAACATGAATCCCAAGATTTATAACAATAAGATTCATGACTGGTATTCAACAGGAATGGGCAGCTACGGGATAAAAGCCCAAAACGAAAATCCTGCATCAATGCCGGAAATCTACAATAATACAATCTACAATATTAAATGCAATGGAATGAATCCCGGCCCTTCGAATAACAATGCTTATGGGATTTTTATTCGTTTGGGCGGTAATATGAAAATATGGCATAATACTATTAGCCTGACCGGCCCCTGGCTTTTTGGATCCGACAGCTATGGCCCTTCATCAGCTTGTATAGGGATGTATGTTCAGGCTGGCAATTTTGATATTCGGGATAATATCCTTCGCAATTCGATGACAAACCCAAGCGCAGGATCAGCAGGATCGCAGGGTAGGGCTTATGGGATTCAGGTAACAGGTGATGCAAGCAACTTTTTAAACCTCGATTATAACGATTATCAAATAGATGGGTTTAATGGTACAATTGGCCTTACTTGGGTTTCAAGCTTTGGCAACCCTGTAAATTATGTTACCTTACCCGAATGGCGGGCTTATACGGGCAAGGAGTCGAACTCAATAAACGCTGACCCTATGTTTGTTTCCGAAACGGATCTACATCCAACAAACCCAGCGCTAAACAATGTTGGTACTTACTTGGTTCCGCAGGATCTGGCAGGCGTTGCACGGAATAACCCTCCTGATGTGGGGGCTTACGAAATCGAGTTCCTAATCACTGATTTTCATACACTTGCCGCAACTGCAATAACACAGACTGCTGCAACATTAAACGGTGATATTGACTCAAAGGGAGAACTTGTTGCTGTAAATTTTGAGTGGGGAACAAGCACTGCTTATGGCAACCTTGGACTGGCTACCTCCTTAAATGTTAGATCAGCAAATGCTTTGTTGCCTGTTAGTGCCGCAATTAGCGGATTAACCCCCAACACACTTTATCATTACCGATTTATCGGCGATCCTAACAGTACAGGGCAAGCAAACCTTTATGGTGTTGATATGACATTTACCACCTTACCATTAGCTCCTGTTGTAATTACTACCGCGGCTTCTGCAATTGCTTCAACAGGTGCAACCCTGAACGGAACTGTAAATCCGAATGGTGTAAACGCTACTGTTACAATTGAATATGGATTAACCTCGGCTTATGGAAGCACAATCACAGCTACTCCCGGAACTGTTTCTGGCACTACCCCAACAAACGTGATGGCCTCAATTACAGGGCTAACCCCTTACACTACTTACCATTACAGGGTTGTTGCAACCAATTTCAATGAAACTGTTAACGGAAACGATATGACTTTTACCACATCGGCAATCCCTTCATCAGTGGTTACGCTTGCAGCTTCAGGTATTTCAGAAACATCAGCAACACTTAACGGAAGTGTTAATGCAAATTATGCTCCAACAAGTGTTAGTTTCCAATGGGGTTTAACAACATCGTACGGAAATACTGCAGTTGCCACACCTGCAACAGTTACTGGAAATACATCTTTACCAGTTTCCAGCGCTATAAATGGATTAACTTTGGGAACAGTTTATCATTTCCGTTGTGTAGGAAACGGTCCTGGCGGGACAGTTTATGGAGATGATCAGGTGTTTACCTCAGGTTGTTTAACACCAATTTTGCCTGGTACAATTACAGGTTCACAAAGTGTTTGTAAAAATACAAATGGCGTGGTTTATTCCATACCTGCTGTCCCTAATACAACTGGCTATTTTTGGACGGTGCCCACAGGTGCCACCATTACGGCAGGTGCCAGCACAAACAGCATAACTGTAAGTTTCTCACCAACAGCTATAAGTGGAAACATAACAGTATCAGGCACAAATATTTGTGGGGCAGGGCCTTCGGCATCTATGGCAGTAACAGTAAACGCCTTACCTGAACCAACTATAACTGGACCACTTTCGATGTGCCAAAATACAAGCGGAAATATTTACACTTCCGAGCCGGGCATGAGCAATTATAACTGGAGCGTTACAGGCGGCACAATTACTTCAGGTTCAAATACAAATTCGATAATTGTAACCTGGAATGTTGCAGGTGCGCAAACCGTAAATGTTAACTATTCCAACAGCAATGGGTGTTCAGCCATTGCTCCAGCTACTTTTACAGTAGATGTAAAACCATTGCCGGTACCAGTTATCAGTGGCGCCAATGTAGCCTGCGAAACGACTGCTTACCTAGATTATACCACCGAGCCTGGCATGACCAATTATGTTTGGGATATGACACCTAACAGCGGTACAATAACCGTAAGCTCAACAAATGTTACCACCATATTCTGGATGGCTGCGGGTTCAAAATGGGTGAGCGTTTCCTATACCGGCGCCAACGGTTGCGCTGCAGCTACTCCTACCATCTACAATGTTACAGTTAATCCTTTACCTGGAACCCCGGCAGCAATAAGCGGACAGTCAACAGTTTGTGCAGGAACCAATGCAATTGCTTATTCAGTTGCCAGTGTTTCAAATGCAAACACATACGTTTGGACTCTACCTGCTGGTGCTTCAATTGCAACAGGGGCAGGAACCAATTCGATAACGGTTAATTATAGCCCGGCAGCAACATCAGGAACTATTTCGGTATTGGCCCAAAATGCTTGTGGAAACGGCCTGTCATCCTCAATGCCGGTTATTGTTAATACACTTCCTCTTGCCGCTGGTACAATTACCGGAGCAGCTACTATTTGCCAGGGATCAACCGGAGTAAGTTACAGCATTGCTGCAATAAATGGTGCAACCGGCTACAACTGGACAGTCCCAGCGGGTGCAACAATTATATCGGGAGCCAATACCAATAACATAACTGTTGATTATAGCCTTTCAGCAACTTCAGGCAACGTAAGCGTTAGCGGTGTAAATGCATGCGGTACAGGAAACCCTGCAACTTCGGCCATAACTGTTAATATAAAACCAGCAACCCCGGTTATTACCCAGAATGTAAATATTTTAACAAGTAGTGAACCTACCGGAAATCAGTGGTATAGAAATGGGATTATAATAGCAGGTGCAACTTCCCAAACCTACACTATTCCACAGGATGGCACTTACACTGCGGTTGTAACCTTAAACGGATGCAGTTCCGATGTTTCGAATAGTATTGTTGTTATCCACACCGGATTGGCAAACTTTGAAGCAGGGGTTGTAAATGTTTACCCAAATCCATCGAACGGCACATTCTGGTTATCAATCAATTCGCCAGTTTCTGAAGTATTCGACATGGAATTGTACAACGGCTTCGGTGCAAGTGTTTTCAAAACCACTAACCTCGAAGTTTCAGGTTCATTCAAACAATACTTCGATCTACAGGACCTGTCGGCAGGAATGTACACTTTAATCCTGAAATCAGATTCACAACGGATCATTAAGAAAATAGTGATCACAAAATAGTTCTTTCAGCACGTACTAAAAGGTCGCCACATTTTTCGTGGCGGCCTTTTATTGATAATTACCACATTTCAGTATAGGTATAATAATCAGTTTATTATAATTATCCTGAAACTATTGTACAGGAAATGACCAGGTGGATTTTTTACCCTGTAAAGGTTTTGTACAGGTTGTTTTTTGGCAAAACGCAATTTTCGCGTATATTTTTGTCTCCTCCAATTTAGGGTGTAGTTACAAAGCAATTTTAGAATTGCACTGGGAGGCTTTACCCGACTTAACTCCTTCCTCCTTATTGAAATTACTCCTTAAAGAATTTCAACCCAATAAAAATCATCTCAACATTAAAATCAACTAAATCAATTATTATAACCCAACCTAACATTAAAAAAGCAAGCCTATGAAAAAGTTTATGCTTACAATTGCAATTGCTCTTCTATTAGGCAGTTTTGCTATAGGGCAAAACTACTTAACTGAAAATTTCGACGGAGCCTGGAGTGGATCGCCTAGCGTACCTTCGGGCTGGTCAAATATTCACACCGCGGCAATCCCCGGAACCACCGGAACCGGAACTCAGCCAGTTTACTGGGCGCAGAATACCTGGACTGGCTCAGCATGGTCTTCGGTCGGTGAAGGATATCCTACATTACCAGGCACGGCTTATAGCGGCGCATCAGTAGCCTGGTTTAAAAACGGTACAGCTTTAGCTACCCAGAAGGACCAGCTGACAACTCCTGTCATAAACCTGAGCACATCATCCTATTCTGTAATTACCTTTTATCTGGCCTCAACAAATAACAATACATTGGATCCATATAGATATAGCCTGAAAGTAAGAGGATTCGACGGAACAACCTGGAGCGATATTCAAACAATAGTAAAACCAGGGACTGACTGGACAAAAATCATGGTTCCTGTTCCTGCTATATATAATGTTGCCGGCGCACAATTCGGAATTGAAATTATGGCCTCTAATAGTGCAAAGGATATTTGGATTGATGATTTCAGAATTGATGAAGTTGGCGCACCAATATCGGGGACAAAAACTATAGGTGTAGACTATGCGAGTGTTGCTCTTGCCATAAAGGCATTGAACGAATCCAGTATTTCAGGCCCTGTTACGATTAATGTTCCTGGAGATTATACTGAAACATTTGCATCGCGGCACGATGGTCTTATAACTGCTACCGGTACAGTTGCCAATCCGATTATCTTCCAGAAAAGCGGTGGCGTTGCTAATCCTAAGATTATAGCTGGACCTGGCGCCACTACAGATAAAGATGGTATCATCAAGATAGCTGGTGGTGACTATATTACCTTCGACGGGATTGATCTTTCCGAAAACAATACTCCTGTTACCGGTAACTTAACACAAACAACAAGGGCAGAATTTGGTTACGCCCTTCTAAAAGCCAGCAATGTTGCTCCATTTAATGGTTGTCAGAATGTGGTTATTAAAAACTGCACGATAACGCTCAATATGGCTACACCAGCAACAACCTGTACAGGTATATATTCCGGTAACCATCTTGCTTCTGTTACTGCACAGATTGACCTTACAGGCGGAAGCGCCACCGATGTCATGAACAATTGCCAGTTTTTCAGCAACACTGTTACAAATGTCACGCACGGCATTGTGCTTAATGGATGGAGTAGTACACCTGCGCCTTATACTATGTGGGACCAAAATATCGAGATTGGAGTGGCAGGCGCCAATACCATTACTAACTTTAATTCGAACGGGATCAACCCCAGGTACATGGGAGGATTAAAAGTTGCAAATAACAATATAAGCAGTTCTACAGCAACACCTAGTTCATTGAACGGTATTATTGTTCAAAACACTACAAATTTTGATGTCTATAACAATACAATCACTCTCGCTCCTACAGCTTCGAATACCACCATTCAAGGTATTACTGTGCAATACGGTGATGCTGCTTATACAAGCAATATTTTCAATAATATAGTTCAAAACTGTACTTTTGTTACTGCTACAACTGCATCATTCACAGGTATTTCCAGCTCAGGTAGTGCCGGTATACTCAATTTTTACTCAAATACGGTTACTAATAATACTTTTCCTGGTACCGGTTCTTTTACAGGTATAAATTGCAGTAATGCTGTAACATTAAATATGTATGGCAATACTGTAACCAACAATGCTAAAACCGGAATCTCGGGAGGATTTGATTGTTTTAAAGCTTCCTCTACAGGGGCAGGCAATATTTATAACAACAACGTTTATTCGAACACTAATATTTCAGTATCAGCAACTGCAGTGCAGGGAGGTACCATGACCGGCATCAGTTGTACAGGTGGTAACCCGGGTAAGCTTTACATGAACAAGGTTTACAATCTCACTGCTAACGGTGGTACCGGTATTGTTTACGGGATAACCGGCTCCGGAGCATATACAAACATTTACAATAACTTTGTTTCTGACCTGAAAACACCTTCCGGTTTCAACGCCTCAGGTAACTTGCAGATTGCTGGTATCAATATTTCCAGTGGTACGGTAAATGCATTTTTCAATACTGTATATCTGAATGCTTCAAGTACAGGCACCAGGTTCAGTACTGCAGCTATATATGCATCAACCTCGCCAACTCTGGATTTGAGGAATAATGTACTTGTTAATGTATCAACTACAGGATCCGCTTCAACAGGTGTAGCTGCTGCTTATCGCAGAAGCGCAGCAGTAGTTGGTTTACCAACTTATTCTTCCAATTCTAACGCCAATGTATTCTATACTGCAGCAAGCGAGGATGCCACACATACCACCTATTGGGATGGTACAACCGCATCTAACTTTGCAGCTTATAAAACGTTAGTTGGCCCGGTTAGAGACGCAGGTTCTTTCTACGAACTCCCGCCGTTTGTTGACGTAGCTGCAACTCCTTATAACCTGCATATTAATACTTCACCGGCAACATCATGCGAGAGTGGTGGAGTACAGGTAACTTCCCCTATTGCCATCACTGACGATTTTGATGGAAATCCAAGGTCAACAGTTCCTGATATCGGTGCTGATGAGTTTTCAGGTATTGCAATAGGCGTTATCAACCCGGGTGGTTTAAGCACTACTCTTATAAGTTCATCACAGATCAATGTGGCATTCACATCTAATCCTTCCAATGATAACGTGGTAATTGTATGGAATACAACCGGTGTTTTTACAACTCCATCCGGGATTCCTCCTGCTAGCGGCTCTTTCGCAGGTGGCACCTTACTATATAATGGATTAACTTCACCGGTTAACCATACCGGGCTTGCAGGAGCAACTACTTATTATTATAAAGCGTTCTCCTACACCGGATCAGCTTATTCACAGGGTGTAATAGTATCAAATATAACCAATATTGCTGCACCAACTGCTTTCACGGCCACAACTATCAACAATACTCAAATCGACCTGGTCTGGACCAAGAATGCGTTTAACAATGATGTACTTATTGCTAACAACCCTACGAATTCAACTTTTGGCCAGCCGGTAAACGGCACGGCTTATGTAGCCGGAAATCCTATTACAGGCGGCGGTACTGTTATATATGTCGGGCCACTGAGCGCCTTTAACAATACCGGTTTAAACGGTGCCACAACCTATAACTACAAAGCATGGTCCGTTGATGCATTGAATAATAATGTTTATTCTCCAAATGGAGCTACAACCAGTGCTTTGACTTGGTGCAATCCGAGTGCAATACCCTATACTGAAGGTTTTGAAGGTGGATCTCTCGGCTGCGGGAGTACTCTCGACGTTGCTGCAGACGGTTCTACAACCTGGGCATATTATTATAGCACAAGCCAAGCGCATCTAAGCACAGCTTCAATTCGTATCGGAACACCTTCAAGCGCACCAAGTAATGATTGGTATTTTACAAACTGGCTCCAGCTTACAGCCGGTGTAACATATGAAGTTAAATTCTGGTGGAAGAATACAACCACTAGCAATGTGCCCCACCAACTCGAGATAAAGTATGGCAATTCACCTTCGGTTGCAGGAATGAGCAGCGCACCAATCTACACAAATACAAACCTTAGTATCAACAATACATGGACCCAGGCAAGTTGCTCCTTTACCCCAACAGTTACAGGCAATACTTATATTGGATTCCATAGCACTACACTAGTCCCACCTGCAACATCACCGTACTTCTATATAGACGATATATCAGTGAGCATTGCCCCAACTGCTTATGCAATTACAGGAGGCGGTTCGTATTGCCAAGGTGCAAGCGGAATGCCTGTTGGCCTTGCCAATTCAGAAACAGATGTTACTTACACCCTATTTAAAGGTGGAGTTGCCCAGGTTCCAACAGTTGCAGGAACAGGTTCAGCTATTACTTTTGGCAATCAACTTGCAGGTAGTTATACTGCTAGTGGAACAAAAGCAGGCATCACTTCCACCATGCTTGGTACAGCTGTTATAACCGAAACTGTGCCTTCAACTCCTACATTTGATCAGTTAGGGCCTTACACCCAAGGAGCAACTCCAGGAGTGTTATCAACCACTTCGCTAAACGGTTACACCGGTACCTGGTCCCCTGCTGTTATCAACACTTCAGTTATAGGAAACAGTACCTATACATTTACACCCGATGCAGGACAATGTGCAAGCACTGCGCAAATGCTAGTTGCTACGGTTAGCCCACCACAGGTTAGCTTCAATGTAGATATGTCCACTGCCGCTGGTTTTATACCTGGTACAGAATTGGTTTACATTGCAGGTAGTTTCCCAGGCGCAACCTGGAATGAGCCGGGCACCAATCCTGCCTTACTCATGACACAGGTTGGTAGCACCCTTACCTACACTTTAACACTCTCTTTGCCAAATGGAACCTACGAATACAAATACTTCAAAAACGCAGGCTGGGATAATGGCGAATATGCCGGTGGATCAAACCGTTCCATAACAGTAGCAGCAAATGCTACGCAAAATGATATTTGGGGCGGAGCAATCAATTGGGCAAACCTTCAGTGGCCTGAGAATGGTTCAATAACAGCAGGTGGAGCGTATGATGTATATGCCCAGGCCTATATTCAAAACGGAGTAACATCTGCAGCCGGAGCAACCACCGGTTTAACAGCATGGATTGGATACAGCACTACCGATACTGATCCAAGCACCTGGACTAATTGGGTAGCTGCACCCTTCTTTGGCCCTTCAGGTTCAAACGATGAATTTAAAGCAGAAATAGGTACTGCCATCTCCTCAGCCGGAACCTACTATTACGCCAGCCGCTTCCAATACGGAGGAACCGGTACATTTGTATATGGAGGTTATAGCGCTACAGGTGGTGGATATTGGAATGGTACAACTAATGTTTCAGGGGTGTTGACGGTAACACCGTCAACCAAGACATTGAATTTGAAAGTTTTCCTGGAAGGTTTATATGTTGGTGCAGGAGCTATGCATAAAGCACAGGACGAAAATGGGGATAAGTTCCCTGGAACTGTTGCG
>CAJAXK010000076.1 GCA_903946925.1 uncultured Bacteroidales bacterium
ATTAGGCGTGCCCAACCAAACACTGATTGAATTTGGCGCTGTTAGCGAACAAACTGTTATTGCTATGACCGAAGGGGTTCGATTGTTGTTTTCGACTGATTTTGCCATTGCAGTTTCCGGCATTGCCGGCCCCGGAGGGGGAACAGATGAAAAACCGGTTGGTACAACATGGATTGCAATTGCGACACCAACTAAAACCATAGCAAAGAAATTCCTTTTGGGCGATCATCGTGGCCGAAATATACGAAAAGCCTCGTTGGCTGCCTTAAATATGTTGAGGCTAACATTGATAGAGTGAAAGCCATTTGATTGGTTGCAGGATTTACATTTTCTTCAACCTTGAGCCTAACCTCTTGTTTGTCAATTTTATAGTTGATAAAACCTTATCCTTCCAATTGTACAAATAACCGATTGGAACTTTTTTTTCAGAATGTTTTGATATTTACAAAATAATACAGACCTTTGCACTCCATTTTGAAAAGCCCAAAACTATGTCGAGAATTTGCGAATTAACCGGAAAAAAGATGATTGTAGGGAACAACGTATCCCATTCAAATATTAAAACCAAACGTAGGTTTTACCCAAATCTTCAAACCAAACGCTTCTATATCCCGGAAGAAGATAAGTGGATTACATTGAAAGTTTCTACTTCTGCATTGAGGACTATTAGCAAAAATGGTATTTCTTCTTGTTTAAAAGAAGCCCGTGAAAAAGGTTTCCTGGTGAACAAATAGAAAACTTTAAAATCATTATAGGAGCTGTTATCCATTTGGATGACAGCTTTTTTTGTTGCCTGCCACGACCGTTTAACATAATTTTTGAAAACATACAAAGCCTTGCATAATTTGGCAAAGTAAAAGAAATATCTTTGCACCTGATGAAAGCATCCTTAACGATACCTTTATTTCTTTTACTCACGCTCACTGCTTTTAAATCCCAATCGCAGCGGATATATGATCTTGTGCAGTTTTCGGGTGTTGTGGTAACCGCCGATAGTTTGCGGCCTGTGCCTTTTGCCAGCATTACAGTAACAAAAACCGGTCGTGGAACAACCTCCGACTTTTTAGGTTTTTTCTCCATAGTAGTTCATAAAAACGATCTTATTTCGTTTTCGGCAGTTGGCTACAAATCGGGGTTGTTCCACATCCCGGATACACTTTCCGAAAACCGCTATTCGCTCATACAAGTAATGTCGTCGGACACGGTTATGCTTACCGAGACCGTTATTTATCCATGGCCGAGCAAGGAACAGTTCAGGCATGCTTTCCTTACCCTACAAATTCCGGACGACGATATAGAAATTGCAAAACGCAACCTGGCTTATATGGAAATGCGTGAAATATATGGGAGAAATTACGACCCTGCCCGTTATGGTTACACAGCCGGTCAAAGCTACCACAATTATATGAGCAACCAGGCAGACAAACTCTATTACAACGGGCAAACCATGCCAAATAACCTTTTAAACCCGATTGCCTGGGCAAAATTTATAAAAGCATGGAAACGTGGCGATTTTAAAAAGAAGTATTAATGGGTGAGTCCATTAACAAAATCCTAAAAAGAAGAAAACCACGGAGGCACAGACAACACAGAGGCACACAGAGCATTGTTAATCAGCACTGTAAACTTTGTTCCACTTAGAGGTTTAGTGCCACTTCGGCAGGCTCATTGTATCACTTTGTGGTAAAAAAGGCTTGACGGAGTGGTCTCAATTTTCAAATTGTCAAATCCCCACATTTTCAAATTTCCACATCCTCACATCCTCAAATCCTCAAATCCCCACATCCTCAAATCCCCACATCCCCAAATTTTCAAATTTTCAGATTGTCTCATTTTCAAATCCCTCAATATACTACTATCATAAAAATTCCGTTATTTGTATTTTAATAGCTCAACCTGTACCGATATTTAACAAGCCCTTTGAATTTGAAACTTACTTCCTACCCATTTTATAATTTCGCCAGGACATTTCCTTTTTTTGTTTTTATGCTAATGGGCAATATGGTTTTTGCGCAGCAAATTGGCATGATAACAGGCAAAGTTACCGACGACAAAAACCAGGCTATTGAACTTGTAAGTATCAGTGCTTTAGGTTATCCCGGTGGAACAACAACAGCACCTGATGGGAGTTACAGCCTTACGGTACCTGCCGCTAAACCATTAAAAGTTGTGTTTTCGTTTATTGGTTATAAAACCGATACCGCCATTGTAAAAGTAAATGCAGGTGAAAAACTTAGGGTAAACAGGATTCTACTTCCAGTAGCAACAGAATTAGGAAGCATTGTTGTTGAAGACAAATACATCCGCAGCACCAACCTTACGCGTATTGATCCCCGTGCCGTAAGTGCCTTGCCAACTGCCAGTGGCGGCCTCGAAGCCTTATTAAAAACCATGCCCGGAGTGGTATCGAACAACGAGCTTAGTTCGCAATACTCGGTACGTGGCGGCAATTATGATGAGAACCTTGTTTATGTAAATGATATCGAAATTTATCGTCCCTTGCTGGTGCGCTCAGGACAGCAGGAAGGACTTAGCTTTTTGAACAGCGATTTGGTTTCGTCGGTGTTGTTTTCGACTGGCGGTTTCGAAGCACGGTATGGGGATAAAATGTCGAGTGTGCTGGATATCAGATACAAACGACCCACAAAATTTGCTGCTTCAGCATCAGCAAGCCTTTTAGGGGCAGCAGCGCATTTTGAAGGCATAAGCAAAAACAAAAAGTTTACATATTTGGTTGGCAGTCGCTATAAAACAAACCAGTACCTGCTCGGCTCGCTCGAAACAAAAGGAAGTTACCGGCCGGTATTCGTTGATTTCCAATCGTTGCTAACCTATAATTTGAACGAGAAACTTGAGCTTTCGGTTCTGGGTTATGTTTCGTCCAATACCTATAACCTGGTTCCTGAATCGCGCGAAACCAAGTTCGGCACTTTATTCACTCCATTAAGGTTAACCATATATTTTGATGGCCGCGAGGCAGATAAATATGACAGTAGGATGGGTGCAATTACGCTTACCCAAAAAGCTAGCAAGAATTTGCAAATCCGCTGGATAGGTTCCGTTTACAATTCGAGGGAAACCGAAGCTTTTGATATACTCGCCCAATACTATATCGCACTTCTCGATAACCAGCCCGGGAGCAACGACTCTATTGAAGTAGTTGAGACCAAAGGGGTTGGAGGCTTTTTCAACCATGCCCGCAACCAACTGGATATTACAGTTTTGAATGCCGAAAACCGTTACAGCTTTTCAAAAGGCAATAGTTATGCACTTTGGGGTATAAAATACCAGCACGAAATTATCGCCGACCGCATAAACGAGTGGCAACTCATTGATTCGGCTGGCTATTCGTTGCCCAATCATCCAGGCACACCCGGACAAGCAGGCAATTTAACGGATTATATTTTGAATTATCACCTGAGAACCTCCGCTAACCTGAATTCGAACCGTTATACTGCTTTTGCACAGAATACATGGAATTTGGATGGAGATTCCACAAACTTATCATTTACCGCAGGCATACGTTTCCAGTATTGGGATTATAACAGGCAATTTATTGCAAGCCCGCGTATTAGTTTGAGCTATAAACCACAATGGGAAAGGGATATTTTGCTCCGCTTTTCGGCAGGATATTATTACCAACCCCCGTTTTACCGCGAATTACGCAATCTGAAAGGCGAAATAAACCCGGATTTAAAGGCACAAAAATCGCTGCAATTTGTGGCAGGCAGCGACTGGAACTTTATTTCATGGGGACGCCCTTTTAAATTTGTAACTGAACTGTATTACAAAATGTTAACCGATTTGGTTCCCTATCAGGTTGACAATGTCAGGATTCAGTATTTGGGAATTAACGGATCAAAAGGCTATGCATATGGAATTGACCTAAAAGTTAACGGCGACTTCGTAAAAGGCGTAGAATCGTGGGCGAGTTTATCGTTTTTAAAAACTGAAGAAGACCTTTACGATGATTATTACGAAGAATACTACAACTCATCAGGTGAGGTAATCCACCCCGGTATTACAGTGGATGATGTGGCAGTTGATTCGGCAACTATTTATCCCGGTTATATCCCGCGCCCAACAGACCAGCGCATTACTTTTGGGTTGTTTTTTCAGGATTACCTGCCCATGGATCCCACTTTTAAGATGAACCTGGGATTGTATTTTGGAAGCGGTTTGCCGACCGGGGCGCCCAATACGCCTTTGTACACGCATACCAAACGTATGCCTCCCTACCGAAGGGTTGATATTGGTTTATCGAAACAAATAATCGGAGGTGAAGCTTTGCAACCAAAAACCAGATTCTTCAAAGGTTTCAAATCGTTGTGGGTAACGGCTGAAATCCTCAACTTACTACAAGTGAACAATACAATTTCATATACATGGGTCCGCGATTTCAACAACAACCAATACGGGGTGCCAAATTATCTGACGCCGAGGCAAATAAACATTAAAATTGGGGCAGAGTTTTGATGTGGGATGTGGGATTTCGGATTTCGGATTTCGGATTTCGGATTGCGGATTGCAGATTGCGGATTGCGGATTTATCAAATTATCAACCAATCAACCCATCAACCAACCAATAAACCCATCAACCACTTAACCTATCAATAATCAACCAACCAACCAACCAATAAACCCATCAACCAACCAATAAACCCATCAACAAATAAACCCATCAACCAATCAACCTATCAACCAACCAACCAACCAACCAATAAACCCATCAACCCATCAACCTATCAACCAATCAACCAATCAACCTATCAACCTATCAACCACCTATTTCATAACATTGAACATAACCCCTACTTTAAAACCGAAGTAAAAATTATGGGATCCTTTATAGGTGCCATCCATTTGTGGTATTTGCCATTCTTCACTATTAATATCCGTTAATCCAATAGCCGAATTAAGGGTAACATTTAGCATCCGCTCATCAGTATTACTGAGCAAAAACATTTTGTTTACACTAAAACTTAAAGCAATATCAACCGGATTGAACCTCTCGGTTATATCACCAGTTTCGAGATAATCATTTTCCAATGGAAGTCCGCCTTTACGGGTAAACTCCTGTTTCGCCTTGGTGAGGAAAAGAACCTCCGGTCCGGCTGAAAACCAAAGCGGGTGCGAGTCGGGCGTGAGCCTAAGCATTAAAAGCAACGGAACTTCCACATAAGTGAGTTTTACCCTGCGATCAGCCTCAGCTTCGCGAATCATACCTTTGTAATTTTGCCCAAGTTTGCTTAAAAACACAGAACCATTAAAACCAAATTGCTTGCTGAAAAAATAATTCGCTCCTGCACCGCCTGTTGGGCCGAAGGTTGTTGAATATTCCATTTCGGGGTTTCCGTAGGCATTCTGACTTAAAATCCATACACTGTTAAATCCGGCTAAAGTGTGAATCCAAAGAGAGCCAACTTTCTGGGCGTTAACCCTCACAGTAAAAAGGATTAGTAGGACGAGTGCAAGGCCAATAGTTTTTGTTTTCATTTGTTAATTTTTATTTTATGATTTTTATGAAATTAAATGTCTGGGGAATGTCAACCGGCTGTGTTTCAAAAATGGTTGCCCTTTGTCATGTTTGTTCCATTACTATGTTAGTTGACAGTTTTTTAGCAGCAAATCTTTCGGATTTCTTGAAGCTAAAAAAAAAGGATAAAATTGAAATGGGTTTGCCACAACTTTGTAAACAGGGAGAGTTTACAAAAAATTTGCTGCTTTTCAG
>CAJAXK010000077.1 GCA_903946925.1 uncultured Bacteroidales bacterium
GAAGGCTACTTCCAATTCGATTTTGGTTCGGGATGGATGCATTTTACCAAAGCGCAGGGTTATGGTGATGATTACAAGTTTGTTCCAACCGGCAACAAATGGGTTTGGCGTTCCATTAAAATTAAACCCGGCGAAGGTGATCTCACAAATTTTGATCCTACAAAAGCTTTCAAAATGGGAATTCAACTTTATGGTGGCAACATTGCCAATGGCACACCTATTGAAGTAAATGCTGACTACTTTATTTTTACCACGGTACCATTGGATCCAAACCTGATTCCAGAATAAATCTGGATTTTTACCAGTGTTGAGTTCGCTCCGAAAAGCTAAAGATGAAGAAACGCCACTAAGACACCATGACACAAAGGTTCACAAAGTATTGTTTAGCAGATAATTAAGCTTAGTAAAACTTAGAGATTTTGTGTCTTTGTGGCGAAAAAAGACTTGTCGGAGAAGATCAAGTGTTTAAATTTTAAAAACTGTTGAAATACCAACAATGAAGTAAATATCAGAAATAGGAGGGAAGTGTTACAGCTTCCCTTTTATTTCTGTTCATTCCCAATTCCCAGCCATGAAAGCTTCCCAAATCCAGCTAATTTATCTTGTTGCTGCACTCTTCTTTTTACCCGTTTTTGCAAATGCATCATTCATTGTTGTTGACGACTTCAATGACAATAGTATCGGCCCGGAATGGCAAATAGAAGGGACAACATTTGCCCTTTCTGTTGAAAACCAGGCATTAAAGGTAAATTATAAGCGCACCGCTACAAGTTGGGCATGGGATCAGTTTCATTTTATTTTTACCGATAAGCCTACTTTGTTCCAATACCAGATTTCAGTTACCCTAAAATCGGATGTACTTACTCAGCTTGCCATGAAACCTTCATACGTCGGCGGAACCAGCGACTGGCTAAGTAAGGATATTCCTGTAACTGCTGAGTATCAGACTTTCACATTTTCAGTTGCTTCCACAAACCCGAAAGTATTGGAAACTATTTATTTCTATTTCGATGGAGGAAGCACGGCCTTAAAATCAGGGATAATTTACATTGATCAGGTTGTAATAAACACAACATCAACAGCCGAACTTTCAGGGGCTATATCCAATGCTAATTTGTTACTTCAGAATTTAACTGAAGGCACAGCCGAAGGCAATTGCCCTGCCGGGTCGAAATCAACATTCAGCAATGCTATAACCCAGGCGCAACAAGTGCTTAATAATCAGCAGGCAACGCAATCACAGATAGACCTGGCGGTTGCCACGCTGAATGATGCAAATGCCGTATTGGAGGCGGTCAGGATACGTTCGGCCAGCCTATCGGATTTAAGTCTTGCCTGTGCGGATGCAACTTTCGAAACTCAGAATATGTATTTTAACCTGCGCCAGATAGCCAAATATAACACTCTTTTTGGAATGCAGGATGCTACCGGATATGGTGTTGGCTGGTCGGGAAATAATTTCAGGGGCGATGTGGAAGATGCGTGTGGTTCGCTTCCAGCCGTATGCGCTTATTCCATTAAAGATGTAGCAAAAGGACAATCCTGGGACGATACGCGGCAGCGGTTTCAATACATTTACAACAAAGGTGGGATTATTTCACTTGAGTGGCATATTGACAATCCGTATGGCGGCGATTTTTACTGGTCAACCAATCCATATCCTGATTCCAATGTGGTAAAATCAATACTTCCCGGAGGCGTAAACCATATCGCTTTTAAAAACCAGCTCGATAATATTGCACTTTTTTTGCGAAACCTCAAGGGCGACAAAGGCGAATCCATCCCGGTAATATTCCGTCCCTGGCACGAACATAATGGAAGCTGGTTCTGGTGGGGCGATCCGCATTGTAGCATTGAAGAGTATAAGCAACTCTGGCAGTTTACGGTAAATTACCTGGTTGAGGACAAGGGAGTGAATAATGTTGTTTTCGCATTTTCACCCGACAGGTTTTACAACAGTACCAATTACCTGCAGCGTTATCCGGGCGACAATTACATTGATATTTTCGGGTTCGACGACTATGGCGATGTTTCCAGCACCTCCGGGATTCAAACCTTGCTGAGCCAACTCAGGTTATTGGTTGACATGGCCGAACAACGGGGCAAAATTCCCGCTTTAACAGAAACAGGTCTCGAAGGCATAACAAACGCCAAATGGTTTACCCAGTTTATGCTTACGCCGATAAAAAACGATCCGGTTGCGAGCCGGATTGCATATCAGGCCGTGTGGCGCAATGCGAACACAACCCATCATTATGCACCTTATCCGGGCCACACTTCGGTTCCTGATTTCAAAGACTTTTACAACGATCCCTGGACTGTTTTTATGGAGGACCTTCCGGCTATTTACGATTCAGCGATGGATATCAACGGGCCGTTAAGCATAAATGATCAGCCTTCGAATGAATTGACAGGAATTGATCTGTTCCCCAATCCTGCTGATGAATTTATTAATATCCGAAATGGAAATGATTCCGGCCAGGTTAATTTCAGGATCTTAGATTGCAGCGGAAAGCTTATCTACAAAGGATTCATTAATCCAGCATCAACGGCCTCCATAACTTTAAATCAATATCCCAAAGGCATTTACCTGCTTCGTATCGAAAATACCAAAGGCGGGTTTAAATCAGAAAAGTTTGTTGTTAGATAGACTACCGGTTAACGTACCGAAAAGCACTGAATACCCTTTTTAACTTCTTGAAAAACATTCATATATGTCGAAAATGAGTAAAATATATCTTCCCCTGATACTTGCAATGCTGCTAAGCCTTCCGGTTATGACGGCTCATGGACAGGCAAAACCCACACAATCAGTTTACAAAAATATTATAACCTGCAAAGGCGATAAACTGATGGATGGCGACAAAGAATTCCGTTTTATGGGCCTTGCCGCTCCAAATATTCAGCAAAACGAATCGCAAATACGCGAAGACCGGACGAACCGCTTTCCTGATGAATATGAAATACGGGATTTACTTGGCGGAATCCAACGCATTGGAGGGCTTGCAACCCGCACGTTTTCACTTTCGGTTTATACGCCTGACGACAAAGAAATGCCGGTTTATATCTCAGCAAGAAGAACATACAACGAAGAAGCCTTTCAGTGCCTTGATCGAGTAATTGCTTTAAGCCACGAATACAATGTACGCCTGATCATACCGTTTATTGCTTCACAATCGTTTGGTGGAATCCGCGGAGTTGACGAATTTTCGACCCTTTCGGGCAAACCCAAAGGCTCTTTCTGGACGGATGAGGAAGTTAAAGCCGATTTCAGGCATTTTCTTGATTTCATTCTTAACCGAAAAAATACGGTAAACGGAATTATTTACAAAAACGATCCTGCCATTTTATGCTGGCAATTGGGAAATGAATTCGGTAGCTATCCCGGCGATCGCGGACTTAAGTATGACGAATGGAGTCCCAAAATCCTGGCATGGAGCCTCGAAATGGCTGCTTATATCAAAAAAGTTGATCCAAATCATTTGATTATGGAAGCCGGTGGTGCCGATCGCAAAGCCCTGCTCGCCGATCCGAATATTGATATTATCAGCGATCATTTGTACGAATATTGGAATAAAATGGGCGGTCGTCCATGGGAACTTTCACCTATAGCAAAAGCTTCACGCGAAGAATGCAAAGGTAAAAAGCCTCTGATGGTTGATGAATTTGGTCTCGGAAATACCGAAAACCTACGCGAACTGATGAAAACCATTCGGGAGGAAAATATTGTTGGAGGGCTGATGTGGAGCATTCGCTCACACCGTCGCGATGGCGGATGGTACTATCATAACGAAGGGGGAACATCGGTTAATTCTTTTCATGTTCCGGGTTTCACCGCCGGCTTTGTATATGAAGAAACCCGCTTGCTCGATCTTTTACGAACCGAAGCTTTCCTGATCCGTGGTATTAAACCGGAACCTGTTGAAAAACCAACTCCGGCACCAATCCTTATGCAGAAAGGCGATGGATTTACCTGGCGCGGTTCAACCGGGGCAGCAAGTTATACCATCGAAAGAGCTGAAAACGCAAACGGGCCATGGAAAGTGCTTGCTGTTGGATTGGAAGATTCGGTTATTGCCGATGTTAAGACATTTGAACCGTCAGCAGAAGCATCTAATCCACTCATTTTGTATCATGATGAAACAAAAATAGCCGGTGGGAAATATTTCTACCGACTGAAAGGTGTAAACGTAGCAGGAGAAACTGCTTACTCAAACATTCTCACAATTAATTAAATTTTCATGGAATTTAAAGCATCTGAATCGCGGTATAGTAATATACCCTACCGTCGGTGTGGGAAAAGCGGACTGAAACTTCCTTCTATTTCGCTCGGATTATGGCAGAACTTCAGTGATTTCGATTTATTCGACAACTGCAGGTTACTTCTTCGGGAGGCTTTCGATAATGGAATAACCCATTTCGACCTGGCCAATAATTATGGCCCACCTCACGGATCAGCGGAGGAAACTTTCGGCAGGGTGCTGCAAAAGGATTTCAGGCCATACCGTGATGAAATGATTATTTCCACCAAAGCCGGTTATGATATGTGGCCCGGGCCTTACGGCGATTTTGGTTCGAAAAAATATCTGGTTGCCAGCCTCGATCAGAGCCTGAAAAGAATGGGACTTGAGTATGTGGATATTTTTTACCATCATCGTCCCGATCCCGAAACACCTCTTGAGGAAACCATGCTGGCGCTTGATCTGATTGTCAGGCAAGGGAAAGCATTGTACGTTGGAATCTCAAATTATTCAGCCGAACAATCTGAAACAGCAATCCAAATTTTAAAAGAGTTGAAAACTCCTTTCATCATTCACCAGGCCAAATACTCCATGTTCGAGCGCTGGGTTGAGAATAGGTTGCTCGATGTGCTTGAAAACCATGGAGCCGGTTGCATCGCTTTCTCCCCGCTTGCACAGGGAATGCTCACCGACAAATACCTGAATGGCATACCTGATGGCTCAAGGGCTTCGCGCGAACATACTTCGTTAAACCCCAATCAGGTTAGTTCCGCTAACATCGAAAAAGCACGAAAACTAAACGAAATTGCATTAAGCCGCGGACAATCACTTGCACAAATGGCTATTGCCTGGTTGCTGAAAGATTCCAGAATCACCTCGGTGCTGATTGGTGCCAGCAAGGTTTCGCAATTGCAAAACAGCATCGAAACGCTCAACAAGTTGGATTTTGCTTTTGAAGAACTTCAGCGGATTGAGGAGATTTTGAAATAGAAGAACTTCCACCAAACTGCATCATTCTACAACCTACAGCACTGCAATTAAACTCATGACTGAAAGAAACACGGTTTTTTACCAAAGGAAAGCAAAACTGTCGATTGTTTGGCTTATGATTATCCTTTGTGGCCCGACTGTTTCCGCTCAGGAATCCCTTTCTCACAACAGGGCTGCCTGGCATTCGTCATGGGTTGATTATGATCATACAGCTCACCTGGCAACTGATGGAGAATTATCAACTTCCTGGATAAGCAAACCCGGCGACCATGAATGGATTTACATTGATCTTGGAAACAAATGCAAAATTACCGGGATTACAATTTACTGGGGTTCGCATTTTGCCGAAACTTATGAAATACAGGTTTCAGAAACCGGCGGACCCAATAAACCTCTGAACTGGAAAAAGATTGTATCCGGGAAATCAGAAAACGGTTCAGATCAGACCTTAAAAGTAAATTCATCGACCCGGTATATCAAATTACAATGCATTAAAAGTTCTTCGGGACAAGGAATGTCAATCAGGGAATTCGAAATTTCCGGCTCCGGCCGAATCCTGAAAAGCCCGGCACCCATGCAGTATGCAGGAAATGAACGTATACTTTCCTTGTCCGACAATCAGTGGAAAACGCAGCGCAGTTCGTTTGTTACAGCAAAAGAGGAAGAAATTTCCAGGGCAGATTTTCCGGATTCAAACTGGCTTCCTGCATCAGTTCCGGCCACTATACTTGCTAATTATATTGCTGCCTTCGCAGTTCCAGATCCGCTTTATGGCGATAACCAGCTTCAGGTTTCCGACTGGTTTTTTACCAGCGATTTCTGGTACAGGAGGGTGTTTGCAGTTCCTGATAACTTCAAAAACAAAATAATCCGACTTCATTTTAAAGGAATTAACTGGAAGGCAGATGTATATGTAAATGGAACTCTAGTTGGAAAAATTAACGGAGCGTTCACAAGGGCTGATTTCGATATCACAAAACTGGTTCAGCCAGGCAGTAAATGCGCCATCGCAGTCCTGATTCATAAAAACGATAATCCCGGCGAAGTAACCGAACAACACCTTGGCGATCCCGATGGAAACGGCGGTATCATCGGCCTCGACAGCCCGACTTATATGGCTGGTATCGGCTGGAATTGGGTGCCTACCATCCGGGGTAGAAATACCGGCATAACGGATGATGTTTACCTTTCAGCAAGCGGCGAAGTTACTCTTACAAACCCGTTGATTACCACCAAATTGAACCTGCCGGATACGAGCAAGGCAGATTTTGAAGTCGCTGTGGATGTGAAAAACAATAGCAACGTTCCTGTAACCGGTTCACTGATGATTTCCTGCACTTATTTCACTGTTGAAATGCCTGTGAGCCTTTCGCCAGATGAATCAAAAACGGTAAGGGCTGATAAATCTGCCTTTGAAAAAATGTCAGTTTCCAATCCAAAGCTCTGGTGGCCTAATGGTTACGGGAAGCAGGAATTGGACAGAATGGCCTTCTCTTTTACCGAAAATGGCGTTTGTTCTGATTCACTTAACACAACTTTTGGCGTTCGACAATATTCATACAATTATATCAACAGCAACCTTCATTTATCCGTAAACGGATACCCGGTTATGGTGAGAGGCGGAAACTGGGGTTTGCCCGAAGCTCTTTTGCGCTGCAGCGATGAGCGCTACGATCTGCTGGTAAGGCTTCATAAGGATATGAACCTGAATATGATACGCAACTGGGTGGGACAAACCAGCGACGATGCCTTTTATGATGCCTGCGACCGTCATGGCATTATGATCTTCGACGATTTTTGGCTGGCAAACCCGGTAGATGGACCTCATCCTGCTGATGAGCAAATGTTTATCAACAATGCCACCGACAAGGTAAAACGATTCCGGAATCATGCATCACTAGCTATCTGGGCCGGACGAAACGAAGGTTATCCACCGGCGACTCTTGATTCGGCCATGCGCAACATCATTACCGATTTTGATAAAAGCAGGCATTATATCTCCAATTCCGCCGAAAGCCCGGTAACAGGTCTTGGCCCTTACGAAAACAAAGATCCTGAATGGTATTTCAGGAACCGTGGAACTACCTTTCATACTGAACAAGGTATTGTAAGCGTACCGTCAGTGGAAAGTATGCGCGAAATGATGCCGCAGGAATATTTGTGGCCGGCAAATGATATGTGGGGCCTCCACGACTGGACCCAGCCTAGGGTAAAAATTTATACCGATGATATGATTTCCCGCTATGGCGAAGCTAAAAATATTGAAGATTTCTGCCGCAAAGCACAGATGCTCAATATGGAAGGTCCGAAAGCGATGATGGAAACCTGGCAAAGTAACCGCGGATCCGGCGTTTTGGTATGGATGACCCACCCGGCATGGCCTTCGATGATTTGCCAGACGTATGATTATTTCCTGGAACCTACTGCCGCTTATTTCGCGTTAAAAAAAGGCAGCGAACCCGTTCATGTTTTATGGCATCCGGTAACTAATATGATCCAGGTCGCCAACAATACCATTCATGATCTTACCGGATGCATTGCAAAGGCAGAAGTGTACGACTTCAACGGGAAACTGATCTCTGAAAAATCCTTACGTACTAACCTTTTGGCAAACTCTGTAACCGATTGCTTTAAAGTTGATTTTCCGTCGCAGACAACCCGGATACGGTTTATTAAACTTACGTTACTGGATCAGAACAACAGGATTATTTCCGAAAATTTTTACTGGAGCAGCAGCAAATACCTTGATTACAAAGAGCTGAATAATCTGCCTGAAGTAAAACTGAAAACCAGTGCAAAAATGTCAATCAGCAAGGGGAAAAATGCGATTGAAATCAGCCTGGAGAATCCAAGCCCGGGAATGGCACTGATGATACGGCTGAAAATTCTCGACACTAAAACTGGTGAACGCATGCTACCGGCTTTCTGGAGTGATAATTATTTTTCATTGGTTCCGGGCGAAACGCGATCGGTTGTAATAACGCTTGAAAACGAGCCGAAAAAAGAGCCGCTCATTGTTGTAGAAGGCTGGAACATTGCTCCACAAAATGTTAAAATTCTAAATCAGGATTAATACTATGGAAATGACTTTTAAAAAAGGAATTCTATTCACAAGCCTTTTGTTTGCAGGGCTTACTGTAATGCCGCAGGTTCCGAAAGACTACAAAGGTCTTCCGTTTAAGGATGAAGTTTATACCCAGGAACCGCAGGTAATTCCCGGCCGGATTGAACTTGCTTATTACGATCTGGGTGGAGAAGGAATTGCTTATCACGATGTTACTGCTGAAAACGAAGGATCAAAACTGAATCACGAAGTGCATGAGTATGGCAGTCACTGGCGCCCGGGAATTCCGGCATACATTGCTTTTTTCCGCGAAAAAGAAGGTGTGGATATTTCGTACACCAAGGACTGGGCGGATTTTAACCATCCCAACAAAGTGGATCCCAAAGTGAACCAACTCTATATCGGCTGGCAGGAAGACGGCGAATGGACCAACTATACTGTGAATGTGATGAAACCAGGTAAATACAGGATAATCACCATTTATGGAAACAAGGATAATGGCTCGGAACTTTGGATAAATAACCGGCTTGCTTGTAAACTACTGTTACCTGAAGATACTGGCAACTGGCATAACTGGACGCAGGCAACCGTGGGTGAAATTGTGTTTGAAACCGCTGGTGTGCAATTACTTACATTAAAATACAACAAGGGTTCAAATCTTGGATTCCTCGATTTTCTATTAGTCGAAGAAAGCCCTGCAAAATAGAGTCAACATCTTAAAAAAAACAGTATGCCCATCTCATCTAACTTTAAAAAACTATCCCTGAGCATTTTCCTGGCCTTTGCGTTTTTTCAATCGTTTTCGCAGGAATCATTTAAACTTTATGCTCCTGTTGACAAATCGAAAACCACAAACAATATGCCCACACTTTCCTGGCAAAAAGTTTCCTGTGACCAATACGAGCTTTGGATTGATGGCATATTGATGAATAAAATTTCTCCAAACCTGAATGCTTGTGTGCCTTTTCCATTGTCATTCGGGAATCATACATGGTTTGTTGTGGCTGTTGATGGTTCGAAGCGACTGGAAAGCAATCGTCATCAGCTTACCATTGACGATGCACCGCTGGTAGTAGTTCCTGAAGGTTCCTTATTGCTGCGGCACAACTGGAAGGTAATGTCTTCTTTGACGACTGGAACTGATGGCGCAAAACTCTCAAAAGCTAAAACCGACACAAAAGACTGGGCAACAACCAGCGTTCCGGCAACGGTTCTTACAGCTTTGGTTCGCAATGGTTTGTACCCAAATCCGTATGTCGCGATGAATAATATGCGTATTCCAGATGCCAGTGACGAATACAATTCGGATTATAAACTGCTTAAGTTCAGCCATATTCCGAATACAAATCCATGGAAAGATCCATATTGGTATAGAAATGAATTTACAGTTCCTGCCAGTTTCAAGGACAAAATTATCTGGCTCAACTTTGGTGAAATAAACTACAAAGCTGAAGTCTGGCTTAACGGAAAACGCATAGCCAACACTTCAGAAATGATCGGGATGGAACGCGTTTTCCGGTTCGATATAACTCGTTTCGTTAAACCGGGATCTACAAACACAATAGCCGTTGCCATTTATCCTCCAAACCACCCGGGAAAACCGGCGCCTGAGCCTTTGACTCCTTTTGCTGATCCGGGTCAGAATATGGCCGATGGCGCTATCGCACGCGATTACACCAAATGGGATGTAATGGGTTGGGACTGGCAGCCTGCCGTCCGCGACCGCGATATGGGGATTACCGAAGATGTTTTTATCAGCACGTCCGAAACTATTGAAATTACTGATTTGTATGTAAGCACTGACCTGAAACTGCCGGATACCACTTTGGCAGATATTACCATTTCGGCCACTTTGATTAATCATTCAAAATCTACTCTGAAAACAACTTTGAAAGGTTCCGTTACCATTGGTTCCGAAGTGATCAGTTTCCAACTTCCGGTTGTGTTGCAAGCCAATGAAATAAAAGAAATACTGCTCAATAAAAATAATACTCCAAAACTCAGTCTTGTAAATCCGAAGCTTTGGTGGCCAGCCGGTTACGGGAAACAGAACCTTTATTCCCTTTCATTAAAAGCTGAAGCTTCCGAAGGACAAAATGCATGCGCTTCCACAACTTTTGGCATCCGCAAAATGGAAACCTATATTGGCGCCAGGGAGCGTGAGTTTAAAATAAACGGCCGTAAAATTTACCTGCGCGGCGGCAACTGGGTAATCGATATGATGCTTAACTGGAATGCTGAGCGTTATGAGCAGGAAATACTTCTGACCCGCAACGCAAACCTTAATATTCTCCGCGTGTGGGGACCAACGGGAGTTGCTCCAAAAGCACTTTATGATGCTGCCGATAAGTACGGAATTCTTATGTGGCAGGATTTCCTGAATGATTTCTGGGGAACGTTTAAAAACACGCTTGGCTATCAACCTGAAATTTCTCTTTTCGAAAAAGCTAGCATCGGAATTGTGAAAAAATACCGCAATCATCCTTCGCTTATTATCTGGTGCGGCGGCAACGAAGGCCCGAACCCACGCGAATCGCTAATTGTAAACACTATCCTTGCAAAATACGATGCCCGTGGAAACCGACATTACCTTACTCAATCTGATGGCGATGGGCTGCATGGCGGAGGTCCGTATCATACGCTGGAACCCAAAGACTATTTTACGCATCCAAAATTATCAGGTTTCAGCAGCGAAATTGGCCCCAGCGGAATTCCTGTTCTGCAAAGCCTTCAAAAGTTTATGCCTGAAATGGGTAAAACCTGGCAACCGGGACGCTTTCCGATTGATGGAACATGGGCTTACCATGATGCAAACGACTGGCCTGGAACCGATACCCGGAAATTTACTTCGTATGACAATATGGTTCGGAATTATTATGGAGCACCCGATTCCTCAAGCTATAAAGGTGTTGAAGAATACAGCTTAAAAACTCAGATTGTAAACTATGATGTATACCGTGCCAGTATCGAATCCATCAACCGGCAATTGTGGTCCAATGCAAGCGGAATTCTGCTTTGGAAATCGAACTCCAGTTGGCCAAGCGCAACTTGGCAGGTTTACGACTGGTATCTTCAGGCACATGCCGGTTATTACGGAACAAAAAAAGCCGGCGAAGCTATTCATGTTCAGCTAAACAGGGATAATATGAGTGTTTCGTTTGTAAATATGTCGGCCAGACCCCTTTCTAAAATCAGCATCAAGGCTACCCTGTTTAATACTGAAATGGCTGAAACCTGGAGCAAAACTACGGTTGTAAATGTCGCATCGGATGAAGTTGCACAAGCAGGGATAATTGTACCGGAAACAAGTGAAATGCAATTTCTGAAACTTGTTGCTTCGGATTCAGAAGGAAAAGTGCTGAGCGAAAACCTATATTGGATAAGCAAGGAAAACAATTATAAGGCTTTGAATACACTGCCTGAGCCAACAATTGAAGCTTCAGCAAAAAAGATGTTTGACAGCAATACAAATGAGTACACAGTCACACTGAAAAATACTGGTAAAACCATCGCTTTTATGGTTAACCTGAAGGTTTCAGGTAAAGAATCGCATCAGGAAATTCTTCCATCCTACTGGAGTGATAACTATTTTTCGCTATTGCCTGGCGAAAAGCGTGAAATACAGGTGCATTTCAACCCGGGCAAAGAAGATTTTCAGCTCTGGATGGAAAGCTTGAACGGGAAAGCTTCAATAATTGATTTAGAGAACTAAAAATATAAAAGGCTTATGAAACGAATAATTATTGCAGGAATAATAGGTGCTTTCGTTGGAATTGCCGGAATGCTGGTGTTTATAAATTTTAACCACCAGCCCGAAAAAGCAATGCCAGATCCACTGAAGTCTAAAATTCTGTTCAGCACCACTGAAACTGAAGGCTATTTTTTCCCGACGCATGATAATTTATAGATAATGGATCGTACGAATGCCGAAATGTCCGAAGCATTTATTGTTCAGATTGCTCCCGGCAAATTTACCCACAGGCATATACATGATGATACCGAACAGTTGTTCTATATTTTATCCGGGAAAGGCAAACTCAACCTCGAACGTACCGGCCGGGTGGAAACTTTTGAACTCCTGCCGGCAAATTTTGTACATGTGCCACGGAATTGCTATCACCAGACATTTTGTGAAGGAGCCGATACGCTCAGGTATCTGGCAATCGATTGTTTCCCGAACGGACACAATCCCGCAGAACCCACCTGGGACGACCACGCCCGGGCAGTATGCAAAATGAATAACTGGGATTATACTGAAGCAAGAAGAAAGAAAACCAAATAAAAAGGTAGATAAAATAATAATGTATTATGCCGATACCGGCAAAAGCAACTCACTCAATAACCTGCAATATCTATTTTCTATGAACGAAAACAATTTTTCAAATTCATTTCCAGTCAGGTTTTTCGCTACCCTAGAAAAACTGATTCCCAAATTTTCAGCCAATCCTCAAGATGCTTTTGCAGATGGAAATGTTGCTGTTTGTGTGCTCGACGAGTCCGGAAATGTGTACGGAAAAATCTGGGGGACGGATATGGTAAAAGGCCGGCAGTTCTATAAAAACGCCTGGATAAAAGCCAGTCAGGTGTGGATTACCGGAATGAAAACCGGTGAATACGAACAAAAACTGTACAATGGCGAATTTGGTGAAGAAAAATATGGCATCTCCATGCCCGATCTGATCGGCTGGGAAGGCGGTCAACCCATAGTACTGGCGGATGGAACCACGCTTTCAATCGGGTTCAGCGGGTTCAGGGGATTTAACGATCTTGAAATAGTAAAAATGGCATTCGCCATAATGGATAAATAGTACATGGCTGAATAGTTGAGTCCACTCCGAAAACCCTAAAAAATGAAAACCACGGAGGCACTGAGGACACAGAGGGCCACAGAGTGTTGTTAATCAGTACTATAAACTTCGTGAACTTAGCGAAGCTATATCGCGAATTCCTTTTAAAACAAGCAATTATGAGTAAACTTAGAGATTTAGTGCCTTAGTGGCAAAAAAGACTTTTCGGAGTGGACTCATAGTTGTAAAACACATTATAATCCCCGGGTTTCCTTCAATCATAAAACATTACAGTAAATGGAAACACTATTGGAAAAATACAAGAAAAAACTGCAATCGACAACCGAATCTATCAGCAAGCTTAAATTCAAGGATAACGCAAATCCCGAGTACTTAAAGTTAACCATAAAAGCAGGTTGCTACAAAATAATGATTGCAGAACTCGAAAATGCGCTCACCGGAAATTTGTCATACAACCGCTGAATCAATGGAATTGTAGCCCAGAATATCTTTTTACGCAATTAATAAACTAAAACATGTTAAAAATCAGAAAGTTAATTGTTGTTACAGCATTCATCCTCTTTTCTTCGCTTGCTGAAACGGCAAAATCACAGCCCCTGGTAAATCCGAATGCAACACAGCCAGCCAAGGACCTGAAAGCATTTCTTGATTCCATTCAGGGTAAAAAGATAATTTCGGGACAAGCTTTTGAAGATGTAGCCGAAAGCTGGCTTACTGTTATCAGCGATGCGAGTGGTGGCCAGCAACCCGCGATTATGTCGCTCGATTTTATGAATTCTTCTCCCCTCAGGGTTTCGATGGGTACGGATCCGGAAGCCACAACCAATATGGGTATCGACTGGGTAAAAAATAAAGGCGGAATCCTCGAAATGCACTGGCACTGGGATGCACCTCGGTTGGTTACAGGCAATCTCTGGCAGGCGTTTTATACGGTTAATACTTCTTTTGATGTAGCTGCTGCTATGAGTGATACTTCGTCGGAAGATTATCATTTGTTGGTTCGCGATATCGATATTGTTTCGGAACTTCTGCTTCGTATGCAAAATGAGGGTGTCGCCCTGCTTTGGCGTCCTTTGCACGAAGCCGAGGGAAAATGGTTCTGGTGGGGTGCAAAAACCGGTGATGCCTGCAAAGCTTTGTACCGTATGATGTACGATCGTATGGTGAATTATCATGGAATCAATAACTTGATCTGGGTATGGAACAGCTATGGAACTACCAAGGAAAACTGGTATCCCGGAGATGATGTGGTGGATATAATTGCCTGGGATTACCCCGATTACAACCAGTCATCAGGATCGTGGAGCCAGTACCAGAATTTGTTTGGCACAAAAGGAAAACGCTTTGCCATTGGTGAAGACGGGAAACTGTTTAATCCACAGTTGTTCGCGCAGCAACCCTGGCTTTATTTTATTACCTGGGCCTATATGATCAAAGATCCGGGCCAGCCTAACGGAAAAAATACTGCTGAATGGATCAACTCAGTATATAACGATCCTAAAGTTTTAACACTCGACGATTTGCTGCCCGGCCCTAAAGCCAAGGCTGGCTCATCACAACTGCTTTTCGACACCGATGGCGATGGCTCCGAGATGGTTCAACTCGACGGTTCGGCAAGCAAAACGGATTCAGGTACAATTGTATCTTATGTATGGACTGAAAATAACATTGAAATTGCAAACGGGATATCGCCAATTATCTCACTCCCGCTGGGTGTTCATACCATAAAGCTTACCATCACCACCAGCATAAATTTATCCGAATCTGCACAAGTCATAATTACCATAAAATCGCCTTCCATTTCGCTTCTTAAACCGAATTCGGCTTCGTCAACAGAAGATAACCTAGGGAATATTGCAGCAAATGCCGTTGATGGCAATCCCGCAACCCGCTGGTCGAGTATTTATGCCGATCCGCAATGGTACCAGGTTGACCTGGGTAAAAAGTACGACATCACGCATGTTATTATTTATTGGGAAGTTGCTTCCGCAAAAACCTACTCTATTGAAATTTCGGATAACGGCCTTAACTGGCAAACGATTATGGTAAAATCAAATATGCCCTCCGGTGCCCGCAAGGATGAAATTGTGCTTTCAGGTTCAGGTAGGTACATCCGAATGAATGGAACCGAACGCACTACAACCTGGGGCTATTCGATCTACGAATTTGAGGTTTATGGAACCGCTTCAGGTTCAAACGGCATGGCTGAAACAGATCTGGAGAGGATAAAAATATACCCGACAATACTCGGCAAATCAGAAAAAATGCAGGTTTCCTGTCCTGCAGATCTTCTGCCGGCAAATTACCAGGTGTATAGCCAGAAAGGACAGCTTACAAACCAGGGAATCCTGACAACGGAAAACTGTGTTTTAGCTTTTTCAGAAACCTTGCAAACCGGGCTTTATGTGCTTAGAATACAGCATCACGACTTCTCGAAAACTGAAAAGTTTATTGTGCGGAATTGATTTAAAAAAATCAGAGTATGAAATTGAGACAAATAGCAACCATCCTTTTCGCTTTTCTGGTAAATGGCTTGTCTGCCCAACCTGTATGCACACCCTGGGGCAATATTAAAAGCATTTTTGTCGAAGGTGAAGAAATGAAGTTCGAAACATCGCTGCGATCAGTTAATTCCGACTGGAAAGGCTATGTGAAAACCGAAAAATACAACTGGGAAGGCACTCAAACCTATACGGTTGAAGGGAACACGCATACCGTTTCGCATTTTTTGCTTGGTCTGCCGCTCGACTTTACCAGCCGCATGAGCGAAACCGGGAAAGGCAAAGCGCAGGTAGAAATTAATATCAAAGCCAACGAAGTTATTTCACAGGCTGGCACCTATTTCTGTATGGAAGCGCCCGGAACTGAGTTTTCATCAGGAACCATCTCTTTTTTCAACAATAAAAAACAGATTTCCGAACTGGATTTAAAAACTTCATCAAAGAAAACCAATGGCGATTTTATCAGGTTAAAAGCCAATAAAATTGTGTGGAAATCTGCCAACAGGCTTTATACGATCACCTCGGATGAAACAGTAGAAGTATTTCTTCGCCAGGATTTCGATGGTAACCCGGCTTATAAAAACGATCCCTGGCCGCAACAAAAGTTTGTCGAAAGCGATCCGGTTATGGAAAAAGCTGATTACCAGCTCTACTTTACTATGATTAAAGGAAATGCCCAAAAAGGGGTTTCAAAACAAATGACTTTTGATATTGAAGTCTCAGGAACGATTGATCGCGAGCCGGTAACTCTGGCGCTTGATGAGAAAAATCCCGGCCGCAAATGGGATGGCATCAGCGGAAACTACCGAAATCAGTTTCCCGATAAGGACGCGATGGTTATTGATTATTGCCTCGATAGCCTGCGGGTTACCTGGGGACGCATATCCATGTGGTGGGAAGACTGGCAGCCCAAAGAAGGTGTAAATCCTACTGAGCAAGCTAAATCCGGTAAGCTCTCAAAACGTGTATATGAACAAATGGAACTAGCCCAAAAACTGCAGCAACGCAATATCCCGGTTATTGTATCCGTATGGGCAGCGCCTGATTGGGCTATCGATAAAAATAACATTCCTAAAAAAGGCGTGCACCTCGATCAGAAAAAGATGGACCGGATATGCGAATCCATTGCACTGTACCTCCTATATCTGAAGCAGGAATATGGTGTTGAAGCCAGCATGTTCTCGTTTAACGAACCCGATTGCGGTGTTGAAGTTTTTCAAACGCCCGAAGAACATGCCATTTTCAACAAAGCCATTGGTGCTTACTTGAAATCGAAAGGACTGGCGACAAAAATGCTGCTGGGCGATACCGGTCATGGAACGGCTGTGGCCAATAAAATAGTTTGGCCAACCATCAACGATCCTTCCATCCATCCATACATTGGCGCTATAGCACTGCACACCTATCACGGTTGCAATACCAGCGACCTCAACGAATGGGCCCGTGCATCAAAAGCGATAAATGTTCCTTTGATGGTAGCTGAGGGTGGCACCAATTCAGCCGCGCACCGTTCGCCCTTGGTGTTTCTGCAGCCTTGGTTTCAATTAGTCGAAATTGATACCTACATCCGCATCTGCAACATTTGCCAACCCATCACAGTTATGGAGTGGCAGCTTACTTCCGATTATTCGGTGCTTAAAGGCAAAGGATTGTATGGCGATAATGGACCACTACGGCCAACCCAACGTTTTTGGAACCTGAAACAATTGGGTGCCACACCGGCAGGCTCATTCTGGGTGCCAATTTCCAGCAACCGGCCGAATATCAGTTGTGCCGCTGCCGGCGATATTGCAAATGGGATTTACAGCATTCACCTGGTCAACAATGGGGCAACCCGCGAAGTAACCGTAACGGGTATTCCTGAATCGGTTAAATCGTTCAAAATGTATGTTACTGATGCGACCCGTGGCATGAAAAAAATCAAAACCATCCCTGTTGCCAATGGGAAAGCTGATTTTACACTTGAGGCTCAAACTTACACCAGCCTGATAAACAACTAACAACAAATTCGATGATACCAATGAGCCGCTTCATAATCGCAACAGTATTTTTAGTTCTCTCCATAAACTTGCAAGCCCAGATTCAAAATTCCAAATTGCTGAATGCAACCTTAAACCAATACCAGAAAGCGGAATGGGATGTTAGCCTTAAAGCATCGTGGAACAACCCGTATGCGTTTGACGAAATAGCGCTGGATATGGTTCTTACTTCACCCTCAGGGAAAAAGTTGACTTTGCCCTGCTATTACGAATCGGGTAAAAGCGGTGATGTATCTGTTTGGAAAGCTCGCTTCACTGCTCGGGAAGCAGGCGTTTATACCTATCTGTTCGAATTAAAAGAAAACGGGAAAGTAGTGTCTGACAGCCCAAAAGCTGAATTTAAAGTCAAAGCTTCAAAAGCCAAAGGATTCCTGAGTCCAAATGATTTCTGGACTTTCAGGTACGATAACGGCGAGTTGTTCCGGGGCATAGGAGAAAATATCTGCTGGGAATCGCGTGACGAAGACGATTCAAAATACTTTAAAGCCTTGCATGAAGACAAGCGGTTTAATTATAATTATATGCTGAAAAAGCTTTCTGCCAACGGCGGTAATTTCTTCCGCACCTGGATGATTTACTGGAACCTGCCCGTGGATTGGAAAACAGTTATCAACAACAGCCGCTATCAGAATACTACATCTCCTTACAACGAAAGCGGCATGAAGCGCATGGATCAGCTGGTTGAACTCTGCGATTCGCTGGGGATTCACATGATGCTGGCTCTCGAAAGCCACGTGGGTTTTATGGGCGATGGCTGGAAAATGAGCAGTTACAATGTTGCTAACGGAGGTCCGGCAAAAACGCCACTCGAATTTTTCACGCTACCGGAAGCCAGGCAACAATACAAAAATAAACTGCGATTAATGGTTGCCCGCTATGGCTACAGTCCTTCAATCTGTGCCTGGGAGTTTTTCAACGAAATAGATAATGCCATGTACAATGTGAAGCCCGAAGATCAGCTTCCGCCTTCGGCAATTACCGCCTGGCACAACGAAATGAGCACCTTTCTGAAAAGCATTGATCCGTATAAACATATTGTAACCACCAGCGTTTCGCACCGGGATATTGATGGAATGAATGACTTGAAAAATTTGGATATCAACCAGCGGCATATATACAAAAATACTTCCGGCATTCCCGGAACCATCCGCGAATACACGAAAAAGCACAACAAACCCTACATTATTGGTGAATCGGGCTACGAATGGGACTGGAGCAAAAATTTCAACGATTTTGGCGATGAAATGGACGGCGATTTTAAAAGGGCATTATGGTACGGTCTTTTCAGTCCGACACCTGTTTTACCTATGTCGTGGTGGTGGGAGTTTTTCGAAAACCGGGGGATGATGGGCTATTTCAAACAGGTAAGCGAAATGAACCGCAGTATGTTAGAAGCAGGGAAAGGGAATTTTGAATTGTTTGATGTGAAAACGGTTCAGAACGGGATTGAAGCTTATGGGATTAGTTGTGGCAAAAGGAATTTCATCTACTTGTATAATCCGGCAGCATCAATAGAAAGCCTTCGGTTTAACAGTTCTGCGGCACCGGATATGAAAAGCAAAATGAGCCTTTTTGATTGTGAAACAGGCAAGTACAGCGATTTGAAATTTAAGGTCATGTCCGATAAAAGTACGGAGATAGATCAGTTGAAAATGCAACCTAAGGGCAATGTGATTCTTATCTGGGAATGATTTATTAATCCAATCTATTCGACATCATGCTCAAGCGGACAGTTTTGGCAGTTTTAATGCTGTGTTTTTTAGTTGGAGTTTCCGCTCAACAAAAGCAAATCCTTATTGCCGATTACGAAAACAAGCCCAATACCGGTGGCTGGTGGAAGGACAATGCACAGGTAAAATTTGCTTACGATGAAATCCCGGCAAGCCAATTAAATACTGATTCAAAAGTATGTTTGCATGTGCGCTGGGATTCAGTTCCCAATAACCGCCCGTTTGCCTGGTTTACCGATTTAAAGGCCGATACTTTTGCGGTTGACGGAATGGAAAATGAATGGAAATCGTTTAAGGAAAATACCTGGATGTCATTCTGGTGCAAAGCCGGAGCCGGCGATACTTTATTGCTAAATTTCCTGGTTTTGAGCAAAGGGCACAAAAGCAAATGGGGTGCTTCGGATATGATTCCGCTCACTTCGAAACAATGGACTTTTATAAAAGTGAAGTTTGCCGATTTGCAATACGAAAACTGGGGCGTGGTAAAAGAAGATTTCGATTTAAAAAGTGATGCGGTTAAATGCTTCGAAGTTGGATTGAGGCTTAGCTCCACAAGCCCTAAAGGCTATGTGGAAGGTTGGTTTGATAATATCAAACTAACTAATTATGAGCCGTTTGAGTGATTTTTAAAGTTGAGTCCACTACGAAAAATCTTTTTTACCCACAAAGTGTTACACTGAGCCTGCCGAAGTGGTACTAAATTACTAAGTTTACGTATAATTGCTTGTTTTTAAAGGAATTTGTTTCGGCAGACTCAACACATCGAGTGATATCGCTTCGCTAAGTTCACTAAGTCTATAAAGCAGAATAACAATGCTTTGTGAACCTTTGTGTCATAGTGCCTTTGTGGCGGTTCTTAATTTTTAGGTTATCGGATTGGTCTCAAAGTTTTATTTTTGAGAATTTAGCTGAATCATCGTTTTTCAAAATCCATCGCTTTTACCATTTAATAAGCCCGGAAATTTAAAAAAAAACCTCCCCACTTTCGCAGGGAAGTTCTTACATCAACCAATCATCAACCAATTACCAACTAAACCTCAATCAACCGGTAATCTTATCTTAAATGTCTTTTCCTGTTAGGTTAAGCTTTTTGTAATACTTATACATATCAGGTATATTGTTCAGCATAAGAATATGCTTATTTTTTACAAATTCTTTAAAATTTTCAGCAGCCGGATGCCGCGGATCTGGCATAAAATGTTGCTTTTCATCGGCATTGCGCCAGAAAAGAACCCATGAAATGGAGCGTGTTAACTCCGAATGATCCAGGCAGGAAAGCATTTCTTTTGTGAAGTAATCCTTCCGCTCCAGGCGGTTGCAACCCGTTTCGGTAAGCGCGGCAATTTTATTTTTATCAATCGCGATCTGAGCGATAATCTCCAGGTTACTGACCAGCTTTTCAGGGTGTCCGGTATTCAGCGAATTATAATCGTCAAGCCCAATAATATCAACCAGGTCATCGCCCGGATAACGTTCAAGGTATCCTGCAGCATCTTTAAATCCAACATCGGGCGAGTAGGCAAACAGAAGATTGTGAAGCTGGTGAGTATTCCTGAGGTAATCAACTGTAAACCTATAGAGCGATTTGTATTCTTCAACACTGCAATGTATTGCTCCCCACCAGAACCAGTTGCCGGAGTTTTCGTGCCAGGGCCTGAAAACAATCGGTGCAAGGCTTCCATCAGGTGCTTTAAGCGATTTTATGAAATCAGCAACTTTATCGAGTTGTTTTTTAAATTCTTCATGATGACTACCCCCTGGGAGTATTTTCACGACAATGCCATTCGAATTGTTTTTATCATCAACCCACGAACTTTTACCTGTTACCGGGTTATTGTCATGCCAACTGATGGTGTTTATGCCTCCTTTCAGATAAACGCTGATGATGTTTTTCCTCATTTCATCAAAAGGAACCGAATCGAGGTTAACAGGATTTCCAAGCTCAATACCACCAATATCCCAACCAAAAACAGCCGGGTGCGAGCCTGTAATATCCTTGATATCCGAACGATCCGTACCTTTTTTCCAGTTTATGCCATACGACAGCGCATCCTGATGGCCGATCATGATATAGTCGGGAGCTAGCATCGCCATGTTCCTGTATAGATTTACAATCCCCGTGTCAGCCATTTTATCCGAGGCTATAAACTTGGAAACATCGCGTTGTGCCGTTACCGACTGGCAAAGCAATAAAACTGCAAACAGCAGATCGGCTTTTGCAATCAGTCGTAAAAAATGTGTAGTCCTGTTTTTCAATTTTTCTCGGATAGTGAATTTAGTAATTCAGGATGATTGTTTGCTGAATACCTGCTTATGCGTTTCATTGCTTCGATACAGCAACGTGTGTTGTGGTAAGGGCATTTCCATTCGCCGGCAAGGTCCTGACTTTGATCAGGCTGATATTCGTTGTTCACCAGCCACCACCATTCGCCGGAGGGATGTTGCAAATGCGATTTAATGAAATCCCAAACCCTGGAAGCTGCATGAATAAATTTGTCGTTACCACTAATTTCGAAGGCGTTAATAAATCCAACTATTGCTTCGGCTTGCGGCCACCAATGCCTGTCGGTATCGGTAACAACGCCCGCTTCGCCCTCGTTGTAAAGCGATCCGTCAGCCGCAATTCCTTCTTGTAAAGTAACATTTGCCATTCTTACCGCAAGCTGCTCCGCATTTTCAACCACTTTATTTATTCCCAATACCCTTGTTGCTTCCATAATTAGCCACGCGCCTTCAATATCATGGCCGAATGAATAATGCTTAGATTTAACGCCCCATTCCATATCGAAAAACAGGTTAAAATGGCCGTTTGCGTCTGAAAATATTTTCTCTGTGTGAATTTTTATGAGGTTAAATAACTTGTTGCCAAGATCATCATCCTTCCAAATAGAAAAAAGTCTGGTGTAAGCTTCGAGCAGGTGAAGGTGGGTATTCATGCTCTTGGGTTCGTTGGCGTCCTTTTCGCTTAAGCGGAGGTCGGCCAAGGGTTGCCATGTCTGCGACAAAGCTTCGATATACCCATTGTTTACAGCATCAAAAGCATGTTTTTCAATCAGATTATAAATGTCAATTGCCTGAAATATTGCTTCCTTATCGCCATCAGCAAGATAAAATTCGGACAGTGCATAGATTGCAAACGCCTGGGCATATATTTGTTTTCGCCCATTAGCAATTTCACCTTTGGCAGTAACTGACCATACACAACCTCCATTTTGCTTATCAATAAAATTTTCGGAAAAGTAACTATAAGCGCGGCGTGCATAATCGAGGTATTCTGGCCTTCCAGTCAAATTATAGGCAGCCGAAAATGTCCACAAAATTCTTGCATTTAAAACCGAACCTTTTTTAGAGTTGTTAACGGCAGTGCCATAGTACGTTATTTGTCCTAAAAAACCACCATCTTCAAGGTCAACGGCCTGGTTCATCCAAAAAGGAAGGATGTTCCTGTGCATCTCCCATTCCAGCTCTTTGTACAGGTTTTTTAGTTGTTCGACCGATGCTTCTGTGGTGTGCATTGTACTTTTGTTTAAACTGAATACAAAAATTTAATTAGGTTGGTTGTTCAGGCGTTTTTCATTCAGCTCCAGGCTTACACGGCTCATTGTTTTTTCGTTAAGCGGATAGATGGATATAAAGATTACGGACAACACAGTTCCTATGGCAGGAAAAATACTCAGCATCAATTTTATTCCATTTTGAACTTCGCCAGTTTGAACCACGTTGGCCTGGAATCCATAATAACCAAGCAGCCACCCGGTAAGCGCACCGCCTAAGGTCCAGCCAAATTTTTGCGACATGGAGGAGGATGAAAATATCAACCCGGTTGCCCTTCGGCCAGTTTTCCATTCCGAGAAATCGGAAATATCGGCGTACATCGACCACAGCAATGGAAAAATACTTCCGGCACACATGCTGATAAGGCATTGCATTATGAGGATTGTCGCTATGTTGCCGCTTTGCAGGAAAAAGAAACCAATGCTAAGGATGGTTGCCAGCAACATTGCGCCCAAGTATGTTATTTTCTTGCCGAACCTGTTTGATAATGGGGTTACGAAAATAATGCCGACAATATTAAATGCTTGCCCCAGGACAAGGTAAAGTGTTGTTAATGTTAGGGATGCGCTGATAAATGGAAGTTTAAAACTACCGATATCCTGTACGTAGTATTTAAAGTAATACACTGCGGCACCATCGCGTATGGAGTTGAATATGAGGGCAGCTATTCCGGCTCCCAGCAAGATCCACCAAGGCTTGTTGCGAAAAAGGTCTTTCACATCAGACTTGAGCGAGTCGTTTTTGCTGTCGATGGGTTTGATGCGCTCTTTTGTTAGATAGAAACATCCTAAAAAGAAAAGCACACATAAAATGGCGATCACCATCACCCCCAGCGTCCAACCAGTTTGGGCACTGCCTGTACTTCCTGTAAAAAAACTTACAAGAGGTTCAATCAGTATCAAGGCCACAAAACTTCCGATAAAGGCAAACACCATCCGGAACGAAGAAAGGATATTGCGTTCTTTTACATCAGCCGACATCACGCCAAGTAACGAAGCATAAGGCACATTGATCATGGAATATACCATCATCATCAACGAATAAGTAACATA
>CAJAXK010000078.1 GCA_903946925.1 uncultured Bacteroidales bacterium
TATTTTTTTTCTCTCTTTTTCAAAAATGACTACCTTAAAATAGTAGAATATTTTTGTGCTTTTGTGCAGAACCAAATTTATCACTGCTTACACCATTGAATTTCATTATTTTACGTTTTTATTTTCTGCACAAATAGCGCACGAAAATATCCATTCTGCACAATTCCATTTTTTTTCTGAATTTCATAATGCTATATATCTGACTATCATATATATATGATTTTTAATTTTCGTGCGGATTATGCACAAAAATATATTCCTATTTAACAATTTGATATACTGTATTTTATACAACTTTTCAAGTCGATAAAAATCCATCCTGAATTTGTTTTTGTGCAGAATTTAACATCAGTTTCATTTTATATTTTTGCATAGTGTTGATATTCTGTACTTTTTAAAATTGTCCGCACGAAAAACCAACTGCACGAAAATTTTCCCCTTTTGTGAGGTACCCTCCCTGGAAATTACCTTTTTCTTTTATTTTAATAAAATCATATAACAATTAACTAATTTCTTTAATTTTGTATAGCATTTTCACTAAATATCAAATGTTTATGTTCTTAGTAGAGTTGCCTTCAAAACCTTATGTTGCTCAATATATCACTTTCAATTATGGAAACCCTGCTAACTTTTCATCAAACAAATTCGTTCAGGATCGCTTTCGGAAATGTTTAATCAGACCATGTAACAGGCACAATTCCCGTTACCTTCAACTGTCATTTTCAATACATACACATATTGTAAAAGTTTCAATTACCCAGGATGACTTTTATAGATATGGTTGGGAATTAACTACCACCGATATTATAGCTTTTGGCAAATATATGGAAGGCCAGGCAAAATTCTTGCTTTGCAATATGATCAGCTTTTACATGTCTTTCCTAAATCAAAAAGATGCCATCCTTCTGTTTCAGAAAAATTTTGATTTTTCTGAAGAAATCTGGCCTTACGAAACTATAAAAAAAATATACGACCGCTCTGTGCTTGCTGATGGAAAAATATCCTATACAAGGGATGTAACATTAAAACTTGAAAAACTTATCCTTTCAAATTTAGTTTCGATTGGCAATATTACTCCTGACGGAATGCTTCATTACGAATCTAAATACAATTAATTTCTTTGGCAATTCTGTCGGAAAAACCGATGGAGTAGCATCCCTTAAAATCACCATCACATGAAAACAATTTCAAAACAACACGGCCTTGGCAATATTATTGCCCTTTTTCTCATCCCTTCGGTGATGGTGGATTCAATCATTGACCGAAATATTTTTTATCAAGGTGCAGACCCTTCTTATAAATTGGATTTCGCAACTGAAAGCGTTCAGATCTCATCAAAATATGAAGATTCAAGGGCTGGCAGTCTTTACAATCACAGCATCAAAGGGATTATTCCTGGCAATTCTGAGGATTCAAGGGAAATGCTTAAAAACCTTTGCAGATATCCAGCCCTGACAGTCGTTTTTCAAACTAACGAAACTACTTTCTATTGCATTGGAAATTCAACCGAAGGACTTCGCTTTTATGTTGACTTTTCCGCTCCTTCAAACCCTTCCGAAAACCCTTCATTCGCATTTGAACTGTCCGGAAAACTGACAATTCCGGTAAAATTGATTAATTGGCCTGCATTACAACTGTAATATGGCCTGAATTTCTTGGTTTTAGCCTTGTTTTGCTTGGTTTCTGTCCTTTCAAAGTAGTTTTCAGCAATTTAATATTGCCGGAAAATTACCCAAATGAGCTACCATTTACTTTCTGCGATCCTAAGATCTTCCTGGGCAATTGACGACCGTTTCGCTTTTGCTCACGGTTCCATTGTTGCATCCTTATTAAATGGACAACTCCCTGCCAACACCTTCGGCTCAACTGAAAACTCAAAATCTCTTCCTTATCTGATATGCGAAGATCCCGAAGAAGAATCCGGGAAACCTATCGCTGACCTTTCTTCCGTCAATTCTGAATCTATTGCCGTCATTCCAGTTTTAGGTCCTTTAATGAAAGCTGACCAGGATGAATGTGATTACTTTAATGCTGGAATGGAAACGCTTGGAAATAGAGTTGTCGATGCTGACAACAATCCAAACATTTCAGGAATTATCCTTTATATCGACTCCCCGGGTGGAACCGTCGATGGTACACAGGCATTCGCGGACAAAGTAAAATCTTGCAAAAAACCAGTTGTCGCTTTCGTTGACGGATGCATGGCTTCCGCCGCTCTCTGGATTGGTACTTCTGCCAATATTGTTATCGCTCAAAATTCCACAACTGAAATTGGGAGCATAGGCGTAATGGTTGCTTTTGCCGATATGGAACCTATGTGGCAGGCAGAAGGCATAAAAATTCATCGCATCATGGCTGATCAGTCTGCTGATAAAAATAAGCCTGTACTTGATGCAATGGCCGGTAATTACAAAACCATTAAGGATCGCGAATTGAACCCTCTGGCTGATATGTTCATTTCAGCCGTTAAGACTAACAGGCCAAATCTTCCAGATTCAGTTTTTACCGGTAAAATGTTTTTTGCCGAAGAAGCCCTTTCCCTGGGCCTCATTGATAGCATTGGAAATTTCCAATCCGCTGTCGATACCGCTTACACTATGGCCAAAAAAGATCCGCACAAACCTAAATGCACTTTTATAAACCCTAATATTTCTACGATGAACTTTCCTCTGCTTATCGCTTTATTGCAGCTTTCTGCAATCGAAGCTACCGAAGATGGAATCTTTTTGAACTTAGAGCAAATTCAGGCAATCGAAGATGGCTTGAAAGCAAATGCTGTCCAGGTTCAAAATCTGATCTCCGCCCATCAAACCTCGCTGGATGATGCTAATCAAAGAGCATCTGCCGCCGAAACCGCTCTTTCTGCTGCTGAAGATCTTCGCACTTCTGCTGAAAATTCCCGCTCTGAAGCCATTTCAAGTCTGGATGAAATTCATCCCAATATCGCAGCCGCTCAGGATATCCATTCAAAAGTACAAGCTATCCGTACCATCCTGTCAAATAAAACTGGCTCATCTGCAACAGGCATACAGTCTAAAAATGATCCTGCTGCTAAAACGGATGGTGTTGATTGGGAAACCCTTAACGCACTCCCTCACATGCAGGAACATTACTAATCATCAAATTTTTCCACTCGTATAACTCCTTTACTCTTAAAACTATGAACATCTCCGAAATCAAAGACGCCTTTGGCGCGTATTATGAAAACTCCGGGCAAAACATGAAACGCATCCTTGGCATGTTAAGCCAGGGTATCGTCACTCCGGGAATCTGCACACCTGTAAAAACTGACGACACAGTTTTCAAACTCGGTCAGCTTACCGTCGGCAACATTGTGCAATCCTTCCAGAAAGGATGGACACCCAAAAATGCAGCCGCATTCACCCCCAACGAACTTCGTCTTTACCAATTCAAAGTTGACGAA
>CAJAXK010000079.1 GCA_903946925.1 uncultured Bacteroidales bacterium
AAAGGCTACCTTTTGGTGGCCTTTTTGCTTTTAGGGGAATCACTTATTGTAACAATTCCTCTTTCGGCTGTTGAGTTGTTGAGTTGTTGAGTTGTTGAGTTGTTGAGTTGTTGAGTTGTTGAGTTGTTGAGTTGTTGAGTCGTTCAATTGTTCAATTGTTCAATTGTTCAATTGTTTAATTGTTTAATTGTTCAATTGTTCAATTGTTCAATTGTTCAATTGTTCAATTGTTCAATTGTTCAATTGTTCAATTGTTCTATTGTTCGATTGTTCTATTGTTCGATTGTTCGATTGTTCTATTGTTCAAATGTTCTATTGTTCAAATGTTCTATTGTTCTATTGTTCTATTGTTCAAATGTTCTATTGTTCAAATGTTCAATGCTTCGCGTTCAAGGGTTCAATGCTTCGCGTTCAATTGTTCTATTGTTGAGTCCGCTCCAATAAGTCTTTTTTAGCCACAACGGCACTAAATCTCTAAGTTTACTCATAATTGCTTGGTTTTAAAGGAATTCGTGATATCGCTTCGCTATGTTCACAAAGCTTATAGTGCTGATTAATGATACTCTGTGTACCTCTGTGTTATCCGTGCCTCCGTGGTTTTCTTTTTTTTAGGGTTGTCGGAGCGGACTCATCGTTCAAATGTTCAATACTTCACAATCTAGGTTCAATTCTCCGTGTTCAATGTTTTATTGATAAAAAACTTTGTGTTTGATGCTTCTTGCCAAAAAGCTGTTGGGAATCCGCATTCGGGCTAACCAAAAACAAATAGTTAAAATTTCATTCCTTTAATTTTTCTTTCATAGTGTTTTATGCCTTTGTCGGTGCAGATTCCCCGTATAAAAGTATCGAACATTACATCGAAAAGCACTGAAAATGAAATTGTTTCGTTAGGGAAAAAGTCGGGGTTGTGCAAATCGATCAGGCGGCTGATATATATACGCGAAACTAGTTCGGCACTTAAATCGGGACGGTACATGCCTTGGTTCATGCCAAGTTCAAAATTGAATTTTATTTTAGAATTTACAAAACTAATCCGCTTTTCTACAAATTTTTGCCTGACTTCGGGATATAATGTCCTCAAATCGAATGTGATGCTTGGAACTATATTTACAAATTTTTTGCTTATTTCTCTGCTTACGCCCAACAATCCGTCAATTGCATTTAATCCGCCAAAATCGTACCCGGCAAAAATGTTCTCCAGATTCTGTTGCTCGTAATCCAGAATTTCCTCAACCAATCCTGCCTCATTACCAAAAGCATTTATCAGTACATCGATGTTCAAGTTAAGGTCGTTAGCAAGATTCTGAAACGTTAATTCATGTGAATCATAGCCAGAAAGCACCTTTCTTAAATCTTGTACCAATTGATGCCGTGTTTCGTTCATAAGCAGTTATTAATTTTTGTCAGGAATAAAAAGTAGCGGCTTTTCGATAAAATGTATTAAACCATAACAAAGGTACAATTTTGCTTTAAAAAGTTGTATGTTGCTGTTCAATGGGATGCTAAAAAGTAAAAAATCCAAAACTGAATACAGAAGGTTTAGTGTAAAATGGCCTTTTAACCCTTATCCTGTGCTAATTTCCTTTCAATTCCTTTTACACCGAATCACTTGCAATATACTATTTTGCTTTGCTTATTGATTCCATTTCCGGTAAGGGAAAAATAGTAAACGCCTGCTGTTAGGTTGTATTTCGCTGGTTCAAGCTTATAAATGAATTTGCCGGGCTGTACCAACGAATTATCAATAAATGTTGCCACCTTATTGCCTAAAATATCATATACGCAAAGGTTCAGTTTTGCTGGATACCCTAATTTGAAAGAAAAAACGGTGCTTTCGTTGAATGGATTCGGGAAGGCTTGTTCAACGGCCAAAGGTATAGGTTCGTTTTCGGTAACACCGGTAAAATATGGATCCAATATGGCTGTCCAGGTTGAAAGTGCTGTTGTGTCGAGCCTTGTCCATATTGGGCGAACTATATTGTTATGTGCCGAAATTCCGGTATAATCACCAAAAAACACATTGGCACTTGGCACAAACGGACTTTCGCTCACTTTAAAGTTTTCGAATGTTTCGCCACCATCTTTCGACAAAGCCATGTAAACGTCAGTTTGTTTATCGGAATAGTTTCGCCTGTCGTAAAAAACAAACCATAAATAACCTGTTACCTGATCAACGGTCATCCATGTAAAAAACTGCTGCTTTCCAGGCGCATCGTTGTTTACACGACGTGGTGTACTCCATGTATTGCCGCCATCGCTCGATTTTACCAGCCAAACATCCACATCCTGTTCCGTGCCGTTGTTGTTCCTTTCGTCAGTCCAGTTAATGTAAATATTGCCCCGGTTTGCGCCAGAACTTATATCGCAACAGGTAATTGGCAATCCGTTAGCACGGTAAATACCTGGTATTGCATAATCCCAGCCTCCGGGAATATCGCTGACAAAAATATCCTGATCAAGCCAGGTTTGTCCGTTATCTAGTGAGCGGTCGAATACCAATCCGGCAGGACCAGCCCAACTTACAAAAATTTCCCCATTAGGCCCAACCGCCGGTACAGCACCTTCTGTGGTATTGTCGCTGTCGATGCAATCGCCTGAAACCTCATTTATTTGGAGGGCATCACTCCAAGTCAATCCCTGATCTGATGATTTGGAAAACATAATATTCGACTTGTCGTTGACATTTCCCGAGCCATAACTATCAAATTGAGACCACGTTACATAAAGTTCATTGGTTTTGGGGTTCACACATGCCCATTCTTTATCCTGTTGTTTTGGGTCGTTTTTACCAATTCCCACACCGCTACTCCACGACAAACCATTGTTGGTGGACCGTTGGCACACAATCCGGTCAATAAACAAATACTGGCTTGGGTACGATAGGTGCAAAAAATAAAAATAGCCACTCGTATCGATTACAAGGCAAGGATCACCCCACACGTTGTATGTGGAAACCATAGGGTTGCGGTTCCAATTGAACCCACCATCAAACGAAAAATAAAATGAATTCAGGTTTGCACCAGCTATAATTTGCTTTGTGTTTTTGGGATTTATATAAATAGATGTTTCGTTTGGGTTTTCAACATCGCTTATCATTACGTTCGTATATTGGGCTTTGGTATTAATAGCCAAGCATATTAATATAGCGACTAATGGGGTTTTAAATGAAGTTGCTTTCATTTTGGGAATGTTTTCATTGATGGTTCGATAGCGTAAAGTTACGAGAAATAAGGCCAAGTTGTGAACAAGAGGGCTTTTATTTGTGCTGGATGATGCAAGTTAAAAAGATTGTGTTCCTAATGTCAAGTTCTGTTTTCATTGGATAATTCTAATTCGTAATTGATATTCAAATAATTATTTTCTACAACGCTTATCATTCTTGTCCTTTTGCCTTGACGCAAAAGTACCAAAAAGTCAAGGCTTTACAGAAATTTTACACATCTGTACACCTTGGTAAACACCCGCAAAACAAGGCTTGATACTTTGGGAACAACATCCTGATAGTAGGTGAAGCTGTGTTTTGCTACGCACATGCACTCGCGGTTTACCTTCGGCTACATCTGCGTAAAATTTCTATAAGGCCAGTCCTTACAAATTCAAATTTTACAATATTTACCAGAGCCTTCCGAACCGGTTTTGCCCCAAGCAAGAACTATATTAAGAAGGACTGGCATTATAAATATACAATAGCGATTCTTAGACGGATTTGATAACAGTCAAAATAGTACCTCAAAATAAGAATTAGCCTTTTAATTAACGTTGTAAGATTGACATATATCTCACTTTTAACACTTTATGGAAAACAGAATATTTAAACATTTAAGATTTTTCCATTCAATCCATCAATCACATCAATCACATCAATCAACCCCATCAATCCCATCCATCCATCCATCCCATCCATCCCATCAATCCCATCAATCCCATCCATCCCATCAATCCCATCAATCCCATCAATCCCATCAACCCCATCAATCCCCTACAAAATCACGCCCATTTTGGGTAGTAAGTGAAAAACTTGGAAACGGTTTTGTTATAAATGGCAATGTTGAGTTGTTCCGACAAGCCTGAAATATCCCATAGTTTATTGTCTTTATCAACTATGGTGATCCTATCGTTATTGGGGTCGTAGGCACTGTTCGAAATTTCGCCACCACCGGTAAAAAAGCTGCACTCTTCTTCATTGATTTTCAATTTTTCAGTAATTGAATTCCTGATTTGTTCCATTTTTACTGCCTCGAAAGGAGTCGGGGAAATTACTACCCGGAAAAGTTTCCTGTTCAACAGCGATGAACAAAGCAAACTCAGTATTTGGTCCTTGTGTTCCGTCCATATTTTAATGGCAGAAAAGAGATCGTAATCGTCGAGTGCTGCAAACTTTTTAAGCGTTATTTCAGAACTTTCGAATTGTTCCTTGCCAATTTGTTTTCCAATAAAAAACTGCAATGCATTAGAAGCGGGCAATTCTTCACCTTGTTTTACCAAATCCCTGGCTCTGTTAAGTATGCTTACCATCATGTATTCCACTGCCAGAACGGTTTTATGGTAATAAACCTGCCAATACATCAGTCTTCGGGCGACAATAAATTTTTCGATTGAATAAATCCCTTTTAGTTCAACCGCCAGTTCGCCATCTGCAATAGTTAACATTTTTAATATACGATCGGTGCTTATAACGCCCTCGTTTACACCTGTGTAGAAGCTGTCGCGCATCAAATAATCGAGCCTGTCCATATCGAGTTGGCCCGAAACCAACTGATGCAAAAATTTGCGGGGGTAAGTATTCGCAAAAATTGCAATTGCAGTTTCTAATTTATTGCCAAATTCAGCGTTTAGTTTGTGCATGAACATAAGTGTGATTTCCTCATGCGAAATGCCATTGACAATATGGTGTTCGAGGGCATGGGAAAAAGGGCCGTGGCCAATATCGTGCAACAAAATGGCAAGAGTGGCACCCTGTGCTTCTTCGGGCGAAATAGCAAACCCTTTGGCCCGCAAGGTGTCAATTGCCTGACCCATTAAATGCATGGCCCCAAGTGCATGATGAAAACGTGTGTGCAATGCGCCCGGATAAACCATGGAAGCAAGCCCCAATTGCTCAATCCGCCTGAGCCGCTGGAAATACGGGTGTTCGATAACATCAAAAACCAACTTGTCGGAAATGGTGATGAAGCCGTAAAGTGGGTCGTTTATGATTTTTCGCTTGAAGGTTGGGATTGCTGACACGTTATTTGTTAAATTTGTATAAAACCCGATTGATTGAAGGAATCGTTAACAATAAAAACCACTTTCACAGCATTAATAACGCAGTATCTGAAAGGGTTTGCAATGAGTTGAAAAGCAAAAAATGCTTTGTTGGCAAAGATAACAAATGCCTTTACTGATTGTTAATTAACATTATAAACAAATGAACATGGAAAACGGAGTAATATTGTGGGCCGACGATGAAATTGACCTTTTGAAACCTCATATTATGTTCTTGAAGGACAAGGGTTACGAGGTGCTTACAACCAACAATGGCGATGAGGCCATTGATATGTTGAAGGCAAAAATAGTGGATATTGTCTTCCTCGACGAGAACATGCCCGGGTTGTCTGGGATAGAAACTTTGTCAATAATAAAAGCAAGTTACCCAAACCTTCCAGTGATCATGATCACGAAGAGCGAAGAAGAGCACATTATGGAAGATGCCATAGGCGCAAGCATTTCCGATTATTTGATAAAACCTGTCAACCCAAAGCAGATTTTGCTGAGTGTGAAGAAAAATTTGGAGAACAAGCGGTTGGTAAGCGAAAAAACAACCCATGCTTATCAGCAACAGTTCCGCAACATTGGTATGGAAATAAGCAACCGCCTCGACTTCAACGAATGGGTGGAAATATATAAGAAGCTGATTTACTGGGAGCTTGAGCTAGAAAAAGCTCAGGATCAAGGCATTGTTGATATTATGCGATCACAGAAAGTGGAAGCCAACAATGTGTTCTGTAAATATATCGAACGGAATTACCTGGATTGGGTCAATGGCCGTACGAATGAAAAACCTGTTCAGTCGCACACCTTGTTCCGCGAAAAAGTGTTGCCTTTGATTAAGGAAAACAACTCCATGTTCATGATTCTGATAGACAACCTGCGCTACGATCAATGGAAAATGTTGCAACCGATTTTTGAAGAATACTATCGTGTTGAAAGCGACAATTTGTATTATAGCATTCTGCCAACCACTACACAATATGCCCGTAATGCACTGTTTTCCGGACTTTTACCAAGTGAAATTGCAAAAAAATACCCCAAATACTGGATTGATGAAGATGAGGAAGGCAGCAAAAACCAATTTGAGGGCGAGTTGCTTGGCGAAAACCTGAAACGTTTCGGGCAGGATATTAAGTATTCCTATACAAAAATCCTTAACCTCAATGCCGGCCGTAAATTGGT
>CAJAXK010000080.1 GCA_903946925.1 uncultured Bacteroidales bacterium
ATTATGGAAAAAAGAATGATTAACAAACACAGGATGCTGGTTGCCGTGCTTGATTTTCTGCTTGCCAATGCCGCACGGCTTACTTTTGCACCCGCCATTGCCAATTTTATTGAAAGGCTACAGGATGTGATGGGGCGCATAGCCACTACACAAGAGGCTCAGCTTACCTCCACAGTTGGTAAAACCAAAACCAAGGAAGCCTTGAAAAAGGAGGCTATTGGCATCATATTGGAAATTATAAAACGTGCCAAGGCATACTCGTTAGTTACCAAGGATTTGGTGCTGATGGATGATGTTTCGTATAGCCAATCCGAATTGGGGATTATGCCACAGGATAGCCTGGTAATAGCAGCAAACAAAATAATAAACACCTGCTCGGGCAAGGTAGCCCTTATGGCCGATTATGGGCTAACGGCACAATTGTTAGCCGATGCCGGTGCAAAAACAGAGCTGTATGCCGCTGCTTTGCCTGGCACCAAAAGGGCTATAGCCACCCGCAAAACGGCGGCTTCCGATTTAAAAACCTTGTTTGCCGAAGCCGACAATTTGCTGCAAACCTTAGATGCGCTTATGGAAATTGGCAGCACCCAAGCCCCTGCGCTGATAGAGGAATACCGCAACAACCGGGTAATTGACGACCTTAGGGGCAAAACCAAAACCACCACTACCCCAGCCCCGGCTGCCGGAAGCACCGGTATTACCGGCACGGTTGGCAACATGGACACTGGCCTTAACCAGCCGGGCGTTAAGCTAAGCCTAACCGGCACTACCTTTAGCACACTTACCGATGCCGATGGCGCATATACTTTTACCGGCTGCACCCCAGGTACTTACACCCTTAATGCCGAACTTACCGGGTTTACCCCTTACACCGAGGACGATATTGAAGTAACCGAAGGCGAACTTACCGAGGTTGATTTTGATATGGAACCTTTAACCTAAACAAAACCAAATGAACCGCCTTATCCTGTGGGAGGTGTGGTGGTAGGGGGTGATTTGAGGCTGTTTTACACTATAATTTCGGTTTTACCCAACATGCTATGCGAAAGATAAGCACCCACCAACAAACATTACCTTGATTACTGGCACCTGTATGTAAACACAAGCAATATATTACCTACTTTTGTTAAGGGTTTCAAATTACGGTTTGCACATACAAGGAAAAGCCGTTTGTACCCGTTTGTACCCACTTATAACCGCTTGTTGTCGGTTAAATTTTAAACAGCTTACATGGAACCAAAATTATGCAAACCACTGAATTACAGATACCAATGGGATACCCCAGTTACAACTAATACCGAAATAAACACAACTGGTTGTGTTTACAGGGATGTTATGGGCAAGCTTGAAATAAATTCGTGTGTCTTTAAAGTAGAAAATTATAAGTAAAATGAAAAATATATCCCTGCTTTTATTATTAATATTATTGACATCAAAATTGTTCGGCCAATATCCATGGGAACGACCTCTTAAAACAGCATGGTCTAATGACGGTATTACTTTTAACGCTCCAACTATTTTTCAAGACTCTTCTGGTGTGCCCTCCTTAATAAAATGGAAAGGTGATACACTAATTTGTGCTTTCCAATGGTTCAGAGTACCAATAGGATCTCCGAGTTGGGATAGAGTTGCAGTAAAATTCTCATACGATAACGGAATAACTTGGACGCAACCAATTCCAATTGTTGTAAATGGACTTCCACCAAATTACCAAAGACCATTCGACCCAACTCTTGTTATTTATAATAGCGATAGTATCCGGATTTATTTCTCCTCAAGTGACGGATTTCCAATTGGAGGTTTGGATTCAACAGTAAATACATATTCGGCAAAAAGTATTGATGGTATTAACTATACTTTTGATACTGTTGCAAGAGTTGATGAACTACATAACAGAGTCATTGATCCTGCAGTGATATATTTCAAATACGGTTATCATTATTTATCACCAATAGGCAGCCCGCAGCAAGGAGCATATCATTATGTTTCTCCAAACGGACTTACTTTTATGAAGGTGCCAGATATCCCATCTAACAATAGCCATAATTGGACAGGCAATTATATGATTAACGATACCAATGAACTTCGATTTTATGGAGCGGGAGGCACAGGAGTTTGGTTTAATTCAACTTCCAATGGAGGTGTATGGAATGGGTATGTAAATACAAATATTCAAGGCGGAGACCCTAGTGCATTAAAACTATCAGCTAACAATTATCTAATAGTATATGTTGGCAACCCATATTCAACCGGTTTTAACTATGAAGTAGCCAAGGAGGAAAGTATTGTTATTTATCCAAATCCAGCGAGCAAGCATATTAATGTAAAAGCAGCCGCAAAATTATTGGGATCGGTTTATACTGTTTATGACAACACAGGAAAATCAGTATTAACAGGAAAAATAAATTCAGAAAACACAATTATTGAATTAGGAAATTTATCAGGAGGTGTATATTTGCTCAGTGTTGGAGATAATTTGAAACAAACATTTAAAGTGATAAAAGAATAAAGCCAGCCCATAACAGCACCTTAGCGTCATTTTTTTTGAAGAAAAAAAACCGAACGCCAAGCTGCAAAACGTTATGGGCAAGTTTGAACCGAAATATTTAAAATAGCACCAAATAATATAGAACTATGAAAAATTTTACTAAAATCCTATTTACAATTATCTTTTTGTGCCTCTTCAAACTTCCGTTTGCTCAATGGGTACAAGTATATACATTACCAAGTTGTCCATTCAGCATTGTTTCTTCAGGAGATAAAATATTTGCATGTACAGTAGTAAATGGCATTTATATATCAACCGACATGGGAATGACTTTTACACAATCTAACACTGGATTAAATGATAGTAGTACCCGAGACGTTATAGTACGTGACAGCCTGTTATTGGTTGGCACAAGAACAGGTGTGTATAGGTCAATTGATTATGGAGTTTCATGGAACCGTTCCGGAACCGAGATACCCGCAAATATTCAAAGCAATGTCGGAGAATTAATATTCAGAGGTGACTCTGTGTTAGTAGCAACTTGGGGCAATGGAATATTCTTGTCACTTGATTTTGGATTGAGTTGGACTACTATTAATAATGGAATTGAAGATTTATATCTTGATTGCATTTTTGAACATGGAGGCAGAATTTTTGCAGGATCACCCACTGGTGGAGGTATTATTGAAACGGACGATTTCGGACAAACATGGGTTACCAGAAACCAAGGTGTCCCGCGCATGTGGGCTGATCCCAACAAATATGTTATTATTACTTCTTTCTCGAATATTGGAGATATTATTTTCGCTTCTACCCGCGGGGCAGGCGTACTTCGTTCAGATGATCATGGGCTCTCATGGATTGAGATACCTACACCAAATTATCATATTTGGAGAACCTTGACTTCAGATTTCAGCCTTCTTACCTGCCACGATGGTACAGGAGTTCTAAAGACTGATGATTTAGGTACCACCTGGACCGATATGAGCGAAGGACTGGCATTATATACTCCCGATGCTAGTATTCGGTCTATATCCAAAATTAATGATTACATTTATATAGGAACCTGGTCAGAAAAATTGTATAGAAGGCCAATAGATGAGTTGTTTACACATATAGAAACCCCTGAGCTTGAAAATTGTTTTAAAGTTTACCCTAACCCTGCAAGAGATAATATCACAATTTCAGGATTATTGAGTTCAAGTAATTTAATCCAAGTATATATCTATGATATACAAGGCACGCAACTTATGCATGACCAATCATATAATCAAAGCAAAATTGAACTAGATGTTAGCATTTTAAAAACAGGTATCTACTTTATAAAGGTATTGACAAAAGAAAAAATCGAAATTGGAAAATTAGAAATCCAGAAATAGAATTTTAATATGATGAAAGAAAACCTGCCCATAACAAATAGGACTTAAACGCAGTCGTGCGCCCCAATATAGTACTCCCTTATCTTCATACCACTAGTTAAGCTTTTTTAAATTAATCTAACATGTTGTTATTGTTGTTGTACTGTTAATATCGGGCAATAACTCGATAGAGTTATTCTCGATA
>CAJAXK010000081.1 GCA_903946925.1 uncultured Bacteroidales bacterium
GCCTTGTATTGCGGGAAGATACCTTCGGATTAGAAACACATTGTATTTTTATAGAGCCTTGATTTTTGGTTACTTTTTGATCAAGCAAAAAGTAAAAAATCTAAACCATTTTGACCAAAGTTTTGGTTTTGATGACAGTCAGTTAGCACCTCAAAATAAGAATTTGCCCAAAATGAAAGAAAACAGCCCAGACAGAACAATCCAATCTATCCGACAGGCAAATTCAGGTCAAAAAATTTATCTTTGTAGTTTTAGCAGCCCATGCCCGGAAAAGATAAAATTTACAGCCTCGACTTGCTGCACAACGGTGTGCAAGTGCCCTTTGTAATAAAAACCATGGAGGAAATAGACCTTGCCTTGGGCGGCATTGCAGATAACCCACACAAACACAATTATTACACGGTTATTTGGCCGGTAAATGCAACCGGAAAGCATATCATCGATTTTAAGGAATATCCGATACTTCCCGACAACCTCTTTTTTGTAAGCCCAGGCCAGGTACACCAAATTATTACCGATCCAGGGCCAAAGGGGTATGTAATACTTTTTTCGCCTGAGTTTTTGGAGAAAAACAGCATACGCAACGATTTTATTGCAGATTTAAAAATTTTTCAAAAAAGCGACGAAACGCCTCCGCTGCCTATCAGCCCAACAATGGCAATCACTCTCCGCTTGTTTACAGAGCAAATGCTGAGGGCTTTCCAATCGCAAAACGATTTGTTCCTCGAAACGATTGGTGCCTATTTAAAACTTTTCCTCATTGAATGTAATGGACATTGTTCGCTAATGCCAGAAGCTAACCTTCAAAATTTCGAGGTAAGTAAAACATTGGTCAAGAAATTTAAAGCATTGGTCGAAAGCCATTTCCATAAAAACCACCTTGTGAAATTTTATGCCGAAACATTGAATATTTCGCCTAATTACCTGAATGAAGTGATAAAATCGGCGGTAAATGTCCCTGCAAAGGATTTTATCCAAAACAGGCTGATCCTCGAAGCAAAACGTATGGCCATATTCACCACAAAAAGCGGTAAGGAAATCGGCTATGAACTCGGTTTCGACGACCCTTCCCATTTCAGTAAATTCTTTAAGCTCAAAACAGGTCAGTCGCTCCAGGAATTTAAGGATACATTGACTAAAAGTTAATCTGTTTTTAGCTCGTTGACCTCTACAATTGCAACAGGGCATTTCTATCCGTATTATGCAATATTGTGTGTTTTTGTTCTCCAATCGTTGATTTATACCATTTATTCCCTGATTTATCCATTTTGTACCTTCTTGGTCCGGTTTACTTTTGCACCATCAAATTTAAACAGACCTAAAAACAATAAAAATGGAAAATCCAGTTAAAACAAAATGGGGCATTGACCCAACCCACAGCGAAATTGCGTTTAAGGTAAAACACCTTATGATTACCAATGTAAAAGGCACCTTCAAACAGTTTGAAGCAAGCATTTTTACAACCGATGGCAATTTCATCACTTCCGAAATAGAATTCAGCCTTAACCCAGCTTCAATTGACACAGGCGTAAGCGACCGCGATGGCCACTTAAAAAGTGCCGATTTTTTTGATGTCGAAAACCATAAAGAGATAACTTTCAAAGGGACTTCCGTTGAAAATATTGATGATGAGAATTATACTCTCGTTGGCGATATGGAAATAAAAGGCATTTCCAAACAAATAAAACTTGATGTGGAGTTTGGTGGCGTGATGAAAGATCCATGGGGAAATGAAAAAGCCGGATATATCATTACTGGAAAAATAAGCCGGAAAGATTGGGGCCTTAACTGGAATGCAACTTTGGAAACCGGCGGATTATTGGTGAGCGATGAAGTTAAAATTACTTGCGAAGTACAGCTTATAAAACAATCCTGACCCTACCTTGTTCTTTGTTAAAGTGTTGTGTAGGCCAGCACCTAATCCAGGCTTCTGGCAGTCAAAACCACTTAAACCCTTGATAGGAACAATTTTAGTTTAAAAAAATGAACAGGAAAGATTTCTTGCGAAAAGGGCTGTTTGGAACAGGGCTATTTGTTTCGGCAGCCGCTTTTGGCTTAGTAGCAAAAACCAAAAAGGATGTACTGAACGAGACCGAAATAGTAGGTTTTAATCATATCCCAAACACAAAATCCGAAACCATGAACAATACAACCCTTCATAAAGCCAATACTCGCGGCGATGCAAACCATGGCTGGCTGCATAGCCGGCATACATTTAGTTTTGCAAACTATTACAACCCTGAAAGGATGAATTTTGGTGCATTGCGCGTGCTCAATGACGACATAGTTGAAGCCGGAATGGGCTTTGGCAAGCATCCACACGATAACATGGAAATTATTTCCATCCCGCTCGAAGGCGATTTGGAGCATAAAGACAGCATGGGAAATGTGGCGGTTATAAAACATGGCGACATTCAGGTAATGAGTGCGGGTACCGGAATTTTCCACAGCGAGTACAACAAAAATCAGGATAGCGAAGTGAAATTCCTGCAGATCTGGGTTTTGCCTAACAAACAGCATGTTACGCCGAGGTACGACCAAATTACATTAAATATTGCCGACCGTACCAATAAGCTGCAACAAATAGTTTCGCCAAATGCCGACGATGCCGGGGTTTGGATACACCAAAATGCTTGGTTCCATTTAGGCAAATTCGATAAAGGCTTCAGTTTGGACTACAAAATAAAAGGCAAGGGGAATGGTGTTTATGCTTTTATCCTGAACGGAAATGTTACCATCAACAACCAAGCCCTGGAAACCCGTGATGGGTTTGGGATTTGGGATACCGAAACTATTTCGGTTACAGCAGAAACTGATTCCGAAGTTTTAATAATGGAAGTTCCCATGAGTTAATAAACCAAAAGGATATACTACTGGTTACAGCTTTTTTAACTATTCAGTGCCTAAAGTAGTGAGTGCCTAAAATGCCTAAAGTTCCTTGCTAATTTTAACTGCGTTATTAACCAGGCACTTAGGTTCAAATAGTTTGTTAGGATTGGAAGTTAATGTAAACGGTATTTTTCTGTTTTTATAGGATAAAAAGCATTAGTGGCATTAACTTTAAGTCCACTCCAAAAAGTCTTTTTTTGCCACAAAGGCACAAAGCCCTAAGTTTACTCACAATTGCTTATTTTAAAGGTGTTCGTGATACC
>CAJAXK010000082.1 GCA_903946925.1 uncultured Bacteroidales bacterium
TAGCTACTTTTCGTTTCTCGTATTCGTTCATTTTTTTATCAGAACAATACGAAAAAATTATGTCAAAGAACGATTTGCTAAAAAAGTGTCAACGATGTTGTGCTACAATTTAAAGTGTCAACGATGTTGTGCTATTTATCAGTTATTAGTTATTAGCTATTGGCAGACAATGAGCGAAGTCGAAGTGTTATTGGTTATTGGTTATCAGTTATTTATGTGAAGGATTATTGTGGTAAAACACTTCAACCAATCACAAATTTCATTTACTTAATAATAATTCATTCTTGCAAGCATAAAAATGCCAACTTCCAGTAATTTTAACCTTCCTCCATTTACCATTTTCTATCACCTGTTTTCTATTAACTATTAACGATTTCCTTTTAACCATTAACCATCAACGATTTTCCAATAACCATTAACTATTTTCTAATAACCATTAACTAATCACCCTAAGCCATCAAAGCCGCAAGGGCAATCGAGTAGGTCTTTGTCAAGGCGCTGTCGCCGCGTGAGGTCAAAACACAAGGAACTCTTGCACCGGCTACATAAGCTGCCAATTCGGCACCAGCCAACTTTGTTCCGCCTTTAAAAAACACGTTGCCCGATTCGATATTGGGGAAAAGAAGGCAATCGGCATCCCCTGCAACCGGACCGGTAATTTTCTTGATCTGAACCGATTCCATATCAATGGCAGCATCCAGCGAAAGCGGCCCATCAACCACACAACCAGGAATTTGTCCACGGTCGCTCATTTTGGCAAGTATTGCGCCATCAACGCAGGCTGGCATTCCGGCCAACATTTGTTCGGTAGCAGCAATAACAGCAACTTTAGGTTTTAGTACTCCAATGGCTTTGGAAACACTTACCAGATAACCGATCATCCTTATTTTTTGCTTCAAGTCGGGCTGTGGGATAATTGCAACATCAGCAATGGTAAGCAGTTTGTGATAGGAAGGGAATTCCATAACGGTAACATGCGATAAAACAGCACCTTCGTTAGTGATCCCTGCCGCTTTGTTGAGTATGGCACGCATGTATTTGTCGGTGCTCAGCGAGCCTTTCATCAATAGGCCAGCTTTCCCTTCATTTATTATTTGCACTGCCAATGAAGCTGCTTTTGCTTCGTTAGGCTCGTGTAGGATTTCAAATTTGGAAACATCCATGTTGTGCTCCACACATATTTTATTTATAAAAGCTTCATCGCCGGTAAGGGTGGCATCAACAATGCCTTTTTCGACAGCGGCATAAACTGCCTCGATGGTGTGGGCGTCGTTTGCAAAAGCGACAGAGATGCGTTTTTTAGGTTTGCTTTTCAGCAAATCGAACATTTGTTCTAACTTAGTAATTGCCATTAGTTCCTGAAGTTTATTAGTTGTGAATGTGATAACACGTAAAAAGAAAAAAAATCCAAATTTTTAGGCTGCAAAATTAGTTATTTATCAATCATTTCCGAAAGTTAACTTGTGGTTTTATTGCTATTTAGAATAGTTTTAAAATATAGCGTGATTTACTCAAGGTTGGGCGTTTAAAAAACCGGGTTGGGCCTAAATATGCGTTACTAAAACCAATAAGTGCTAAAGTTTTGAATCACAACAGGCACATTGAACAAAAAGAAAAATTACTGTTCACAATCTTCAAGATGCAAATGATGCAAATCTGCCAATATTTATCGTTTCTAAAAAAATTGTTAACGATTTAGGCTTTGTTTTTAATCTTGGTTTATGCTAAAAATGCAGGAATTACAATTTTTACACTGAGAGCTAGGCTACATATTATTTTGATGTGCTGGCTTATTACTTAACGGAAATTTGATTAGAATTTACTTCTTGATTGGCATTATTGATTTGAATACATTCTCTTACTTTTTGCTTGATCAAAAAGTAAACAAAAAATCAAGGCTCTATAAAAATACAATGTGTTTCTAAGCCGAAGGTATCTTCCCGCAATACAAGGCATGGGAGATGGCACAATCCCATACTTTTGTCGTTGCTGTGTATTGCTACGCACATGCCCTACACACATACCTCCGGCTAAGAACCACTATTGTATTTTTATAAGGCCAGTCCTTCGCAAGAA
>CAJAXK010000083.1 GCA_903946925.1 uncultured Bacteroidales bacterium
ACTTTTCTTGATTTTATCCCCCGCTATTCCATTTTATGGTTTCAGGATGCCGGATTTTCTGCCGAAAGGATTGGTACAGAGTTTGAAAAAGCAGAAAAGGCTTTTGCTGCCCTTACTGGTATTGTTGAGCACCTGAAACCCATGGAGTTATTTGCTGACAGGGAAACTTTCCTCAGGCAATTGTTGGGTTTTAACCTTATAGAGTTTGGGAAACATATCATTTTTGAACACAGCTTCAAAGCTGATTTCCCAATATCACCGCAGCCTTCGTTCAACAAAAATTTCGAACTGTTTTTGGCCGAAATGCAGCGGAATACTTTAGCGGGGATTTATAATGTTTTGCTTGCCGATAGCCCGAAACAGGTGGAGCGTATTTATTCCATCCTCGACGACCTCCAGAAAAACCGTCCAGCCGAAACCGAACTTGAATTTGTATGTATCAACCTTTCGCTGCACGAAGGGTTTGTGAGCAAGGATTTTGGCGTAGCTTGTTACACCGATCATCAACTTTTCGACCGTTACCATAAATTCAGGCTTGCCGAAAGTTTCAGCGGCAAACAGGCACTTACATTAAAGGAAATGTACGACCTGAAGCCGGGTGATTATGTTACCCATATTGACCATGGGGTGGGCCGTTTCGATGGGTTGGAAAAAATTAACAACAACGGCAAATGGCAGGAAGCTATCCGAATAATTTACCAAAACGATGATCTGCTGTATATTAGCATACATGCGCTTCACCGCATTTCGAAATATTCGGGCAAAGAAGGGCACGTGCCTTCTATGGACAAGCTTGGTTCAAATGCATGGAACAAGCTCAAGGCCAAAACCAAAGCCAGGGTAAAGGATATTGCCCGCGATCTGATTAAACTTTATGCCGAACGCAAGGCTTCAAAAGGTTTTGCTTTTACTCCCGACACCTATTTGCAGCACGAACTTGAAGCTTCTTTTATTTACGAAGATACGCCCGATCAGGTTAAATCAACCCTTGACGTGAAACGGGATATGGAAGCTGATTCGCCAATGGATAGGCTTATTTGTGGCGATGTAGGTTTTGGGAAAACGGAAATTGCTATCAGGGCTGCGTTCAAAGCTGTGGCCGATAGTAAACAAGTAGCTGTGCTAGTGCCAACTACGGTGTTAGCGGTGCAGCATTTTAAAACTTTTTCCGAAAGGTTGAAAGACCTGCCATGTCGTGTGGATTACATCAACCGGTTTAAAAGCACACAACAACAGAATGTTACCCTAAAAGAACTTGAAGAAGGAAAAACCGACATCCTGATTGGCACGCACCGCTTGTTGAGTGCCGACGTGAAGTTTAAGGATTTGGGTCTGATGATTATTGATGAAGAGCAGAAATTCGGTGTTTCGGCCAAGGAGAAGCTCAAGAAATTCAGGGTAAATGTTGATACTTTGATTTTGACTGCAACGCCAATTCCACGGACCTTGCAGTTCTCAATGATGGGTGCCCGCGATATGAGCATTATCAGCACACCGCCGGCTAACCGCTATCCGGTCCAAACGGAGGTACATGTTTTTCACGAAGAGATTGTGCGCGATGCTATAAGTTATGAGTTGGCGCGTGGCGGACAGGTATTTTTTGTGAACAACCGTATCCAAAATCTCATGGATTTGGCCGGGATTATTAAAAAATTGGTTCCTGATGCAAGGGTAGGAGTGGGGCATGGGCAAATGGATGGCCATCAGTTGGAAAAAGTGATGCTCGGTTTTGTGGAAGGTGATTTTGATGTGCTGGTAAGCACAACCATCGTGGAATCAGGTTTGGATATCCCAAATGCAAATACCATAATCATCAACGATGCGCATCATTATGGGTTGAGCGATTTGCATCAATTGCGCGGGCGTGTTGGGCGGTCGAACAGGAAGGCTTTTTGTTACCTGCTTGCACCGCCCCTTTCGGTTTTGAGTGATGAAGCACGAAAACGCTTACGGGCAATTGAGGAATTTGCTGATATCGGGAGCGGTTTCAATATAGCCATGCGCGATCTGGACATACGTGGTGCCGGCAATATTTTGGGTGCCGAGCAAAGCGGCTTCATCACTGAAATTGGTTTCGAGATGTACCAGAAAATTCTCGACGAAGCTATGCACGAACTTAAATTGGCCGAATATTCAGATTTGTATTCCGATGAAATGGATACCGAATTTGTGCGCGAATGTCAGATAGAAACCGACCTCGAAATACTGATCCCCGACAGCTATATTTCCAATATCACCGAAAGGCTCAGTTTATACAAGGAGCTTGACAGTCTGGAGTCGGAAGAAGCACTGTTGGCTTTCCAGGAAAAACTGATTGACAGGTTTGGGCCAATACCATCCGAAACACAGGAATTGTTCAATGCAATCCGGTTGAGGAGGTTGGCAAAATCAATTGGTATAGAAAAACTTATACTCAAGAACCAGGTTATGACCGGTCATTTTTTGAGCAACGAAGCTTCCCCTTACTATCAAAGTGAAATATTTACTGCAGTATTAAAATATGTTCAGGCAAACATTTCTTCTTGCCGCATGAAAGAAGGATCAGGTAAACTGAGCATTACGTTCCAGAAAATAATTACAATTAAGGACGCACTCTCGGTTCTGAGAAAAATGGAGGTAGCTGGAATAGCCTGACTTCCTGAAATCCATCTATGCGTTAGGCCAATTCTATAACAGTTCAAAAAAAAGAAGCTGCCTTTCGGGGACAGCTTCTTTTTTTTTGTTCACAAATGCAATCGGGGCAATTATTCAAACAAAGCTTTTGTGTTCCAAACAGAATTTGCGGTTGATAAACGAAGCAGATAAATGCCTTTGCGTGAAACTTGAAAATTCTGGTTCAGGATATTTTCACCTCGCGTAAGTGCCACATTATGTTGAAACAGGATTTTACCAGTTACATCAATAAGTTGCAAAGTGCCATTATCAGCAGAAGTTGTAACGCAACTGATAGTTACGTTGCCATCAACAATAGGATTTGGGTAAACAACTAATCGGTTTCCCGAAGTTTTATTTGCAAGTACATCACCAATTCCCGACAACGATCCGTTGCTTGTAACGAACAACTTGGCAAAATTTTGGTAGTATAAATTGGCAATGGTCGCATCGTGGATAATCAAGGTGTTTTCGTCGTTATCGTTGTTGGCGGCAGCACTCCAGTTGTGCGAACCGGTCCAGGCCATAGGATCCGATGAAGGTGCACCCTGGTCCACAATCATATATTTATTATGCATTACCCCTGAACTACCATAAAAAACATAATGGGTATTGCCCAAACCAGCAAGTAGTGTAGTATTAACATTGGCTCCGTTATTGCCTTCAACATCGGTAAGCATGTTTACTATGCTGCCTGATGTTTTGGCGGCGACAATAGCACTGGCTATTTCATCCCGGGTAAGCAACATGGTTCCAATGCTCAAATCGTGGTTCGATGTATTGATGATTTCAACAATTTTTGAGTTAACGCCATCAGTTGGGCTGAAATAACTTTCTACCCTTTTCCCATTGATCACAAATTCGTGCGGGGTGTTGTTCTTTTTGTTGAAACCGAACCTTGCCCTCAGTGCATCGTGGTTTACAGTTGATGAACCCCACATTTCCTCAAATTCAATTTTGTAGCTGCGTGCAAGGCTCTGATCTTGAATTATAACAACGTTATTGGCATCTAAGTTTATTTGTTGTGTCGTCAGGTTGGTTGAGCCGGTCCAAACAAGTGGATCATTAGGGTTTGTTGATTCGGCGTCAAAAATAAGGAATTTGTTGTGCATGATTCCTGTGCGGATTGGGCTGTCTGGGCCAATAAACACATGAACCAATGAACCTGCTAATTCGCCCAAGCCCAGATTGGCTGTTGTGCCACAACCTAACGCGCGCACAACCACACCTCTGTTAGCTGCGGCTTTTAGGGCATTGCTAATATTGCTGATGCCCGAGTTGTTGAAATTATAAATGGCCATATCTATAGTGTATTTGGCCCGGTTAATATAATTAATAAGGGTGTCATCAATGCTTTGGCTCAAATGAATTGCATTTACGCCTGAAGAATAAGTTGCGTCGGAAGCAGTACTAAAATATACTTTTATATCTCCGCTGGAGTTAGAAATGGTGGCAAATGGACTAACGCCGGAAAATGCCGTGTCGCTTCCGTTTACTGACACTGCCTGTACCCAAAGAATCTGGCCTGCTGTAAGCCCTGAAATCGTAATGCTATGGGTGGTATCGCTGCCGGTACCGCTAATTATATTGGTTTTTACGGTTTCACTTGTTGGACCATAATACATTTGGGTGGTGCCCGTAATGTTGGTTTTCCACTGAAAATCGAGTTGGGTTTGTGTGAAATTTGTGTTGTTCAGCGTTCCGGTAAGGAAAATGCTGGCTTGACGTTGAATATCGTTGATGGTGCGTGGCAATAATTGGTATCCTCCGGTTGGGCTTGCATAGTCAAATTGCGACAGAACCCCGGTTAAATTAACAAGTCCGGCAGGAATAGGTTGCCCTATGATATCAGTTTGGCTGTTCTTAACATAAATGTATCCACTTTCGCCATTGGCACTTGTAAATTGGTATTTTTTTTGCGAAAATACACCTCCGGCATCAACAAAAGTAACATTGTTCAATCTGAGCAACCTTGCTTCGTACGTTTCGTTTAGCTGGGCGGGTGTTAAAATTATTGGGTTTGGCACCGGATTTCCTGACGACCGAACCACAACACTGGTCAAGGGGTCAATTTCGAGAAGTTGATTGTAATTTTTAAGCTTACCTGTAATTGTAACCGAATCGCCGATCATTACATTTGTCAGGGATGGCCCGCCTGTTGCAGCATAAGCGGCAATACCGGCGGTATTGTCCTGAAAATAACGTATAGGCCCGAATTCATTACTGTGGGTAACAATACCTTTAACCGTAACAACGGTTCCTACACCCATTCCGCGGGCTTCTAAAATAGTATTTTGTGCATTTGTAATTGCTGCAATCCCCATAAGGAAAAGAGCTAGGGTAAAGATTTTTTTCATGTATTTCGTATTTAAGGGTTTTATAGTTTCGTTGATTTTATGTATTTTGTACTTTTCAATTCCTCAAAGCTTGATTTCTGTAACAAAAGGGTATTATAATGTTACTTTGTCAATTTTAGTTTCAGATGTTTTATCAGAAAAAAAATGGGCTACAAACGTACAAGTATTTTTTAAGTAATTGATGAATAAGTTATTAACTTTGGTTAACGACAAATAAAATGGCTTGAGCGGGTTTTGTATTGCGTTGAAAATGAGTTTGATAAAAAGCAAACTGTCAGCATGGCTTGAAAAAGCCTTCATTTATTGGCCATGAAACCCATCCGATTAGCAGGTTTTTTACGCAGTACTTCTTAACAGTTCTTAAAAATAGCAATCAGTACAATATTTTATATTAATTTCGTCAGGTTAAAATAAGCCCTGTGTCCGATAGTTTAGTAATAATCCCTACCTACAACGAGAAGGAAAACATCGCCAAGATGATCCGTAAGGTTTTTTCGTTGACCAAAGATTTCCACCTTCTTATTGTCGAAGATAATTCGCCCGATGGCACCGGTAACATAATCAAAGAATTGATGCCCGAGTACGAAGGTAAATTGTTTATTCTCGAACGCAAAGGCAAGCTTGGGCTTGGGACTGCTTATATTGATGGGTTTAAATGGGCACTCTCGCATGGATATGGTTATGTTTTCGAAATGGATTGTGATTTTTCGCATAACCCCGACGATTTAGTGCGCTTGTACAGAGCATGTGCAACAGATGGAGCCGACATGGCCATCGGTTCCCGTTACATAAAAGGTGTAAACGTGGTGAACTGGCCCATGGGCCGTGTGCTGATGTCGTATGGCGCTTCCATGTACGTAAGGTTTATTTTGGGTATGCCGGTAGCCGATACCACCGCCGGTTTTAAGTGCTATAAAGCTAAAGTGCTGCAAGCCATTAACCTCGATGCCGTTAAATTTATGGGCTATGCATTCCAGATCGAAATGAAATATACAGCCTGGCGTTTGGGCTTTAGGATTACCGAAGTACCCATTATTTTCACCGACCGTACCGAAGGAACCTCAAAAATGAGTTCAAAAATATTTAAGGAGGCTTTTCTTGGCGTATTGAGCTTGAGGTTTAAAAATATTAAGCCTTTGGTTTGATAAGCTTGCAACTTTAGTGCAAGCGGACTTCCCATTTTTTGGTGGAAGTGTATTTGCCAGTCTGGAATAAACGAACCGTTGTTCCACGAAGGGATAGGAATTGCTTTTTGGAGCCTGGTAACCGAAATCGAAAGTCCTAAGTGCTTTTCAATTGTTAGTGCTTGAATTCCCCCAATAATCAGATTGAATAAATTTAATGTGCTTTCAGGCTTCAGATTTCACTGAAAGTAAAAATTTCGGGAAGCATGAAGCAATCTATTATACTCCTTTGGGATGTAAGCGACAATTTTTTCAGATTCTGGCCATTAATTGAAAAACCAACTTTGGTAAAATGCAGAAATACAGGGATATGGGACTTTTGAAGATTTTGCGCGAAGAAAAATCAAGTGGCTTAAAGGGCGGAATTTATCATCAAACCCAAATAAAACTTGCGTACAATACAAACCGTATCGAAGGTAGCAAGTTATCGGAGGAACAAACACGGTATATTTATGAAACGAATACGCTGTTCGTCGGTAATGGTGAAACTACGGCGAATGTAGATGATATAGTTGAAACAGTAAATCATTTTTCCTGCTTCAGTTACATGTTGGATATTGCTGATGAACCCTTGTCGGAAGAACATATCAAGCGATTTCATTTTTTGTTAAAAAACAATACGTCTGATTCCCGGAAATCGTGGTTTCGGGTTGGGGATTATAAGCTTATGCCCAATATTGTTGGAGGTACAGAGACATCTTCACCTTCCAACACGCCATCAGATATGTTGGATTTAATAGAATCCTATCGGAATAAGGCAGGGATAACAATAAACGATATAATAGATTTTCATTTTCTGTTTGAACAAATACATCCCTTTCAAGACGGGAATGGCCGTGTTGGCCGGTTGATACTTTTTAAGGAATGTTTGGCCCATGATATTATCCCATTTATCATTGAGGATGGCAATAAGTTTTTCTATTACAGGGGTTTATCTGAGTATTCGAAGGTAAAAGGTTATTTGATTGATACTTGCCTTTCGGCACAAGATAATTTCAAAAAGACAATTGATTACTTTTTACCCAAAACTGAATAATGAGTTATAAAACCCCTTCCATGCACTTTACCTTTGTACATATTTTACCCTCAAACCAACTCTTACTGCAGGCTTTATCAAACCACAACAAAAAAATCCCTGCCACACCGTAGCAGGGATTTTTTTATTGCCATTATACCCAATTCCGTATCCGCAGCATCACGCGAAGGGGAGCGTGCGTTAAAATGGGAAATTATATTTAAAAGCCAACAAATAACAAAAGATTAAACTGAATTTTACCGGCACGCGTCTGAAAAGAAGATATACGCCAACGAGGGTTTAATCTTCTAACAAGTGTCGGGGCGACTTTCACCCCGACACTTGTTGTGTTGCTGGTATAGAGCTATTGTCGGGCTAATCGGGTGAATAGTTCAGGCACCCGACACTATTTGTATTGCTGGAATGGTTTTTACTTATTCACGGGATTTTCCCTTATGACGGGGTGACTGAAAAAGTCGCCCCGTCAATACCGTATCTTCAAATAAGGTCGCCCAGCAGAGCGAAACCCTCACTTAACATCGCTAAACCTGAATTCATTAACAAAGAAAAAATATTTTTCCAATTGTTTCAATTAACAATAATTTAACTATTTTTAACACCTGAAAGGTTGCCGTTGCAACTTCAATAAATAAAATATTTATTCATCTTTATTAAACCAAATTCACATGAAAACCTTTACCAAATTTACATTTGTTACCTGTCTGGTTGTATTGCAAGCTATGGCCTTTGCGCAATTTTCGAAAATTGCCGTTTCGCACAACGGGGCTACAACTTTTTATACAAATCTTAATTCCGCTGTTACTTCAGCATTGGACGGGGATACCATTTACCTTCCTGGTGGATCCATAAATACCACTGGCGAGGTGCTGATTGACAAAAAGCTCACCATTGTTGGTGCCGGACATTACCCAGATTCTACTACAGCTACATACCAAACTTATATAGTACAATCTATTCGCATCGCTACAGGAGCTGACGGGGGCAGCTTAAGTGGGATAAAATGTGGAAGTATTTATTTTGGCAGCGATGCTTCCAACCAAAGTGTCAATCCTTACATAATACAACGTTGTAATATCGATAACTTAATTCTCTCTAACTGGGGTGTTTCCGCCTCACAGTTTCTTATCAAAGAGAATGTGATTAACGGATTAGTAAGTCCTTATTCTGCAGGTTCAATTGTTTTTGAGAATAATATTTTCAACCAAAATACATTTTATGTTTTTTCTGCTATTTATAATAATAATATTTTCTATTTTATTGGTGGGTTAAATTATTCTCCTTTCTATTTTCCTCCCCTTTCGAACTCAGTTTTAAATAATAACATTTTCGTAGTAACGACAAGTTCTTATCCCTACCTTGGCATTGTCATTGGTTCTCAAGGGTGTGTATTTAACAATAATATATTTTGCGGTAATACAAGTTTTTTCATAGGTGATTGGGGCAATAATCTCAATAACTATAACTTATCTACACTGCTTTCAGCCGATACTTTTATTAATGCAACTACTGATGTATTCAGCTATTCAAACGATTATCATTTAAAACCTGGCAGCCCAGGTATAAATTACGGTACCGATGGGCATGATGTGGGGCTATATGGTTCCGATACTCCATATAAGGAAGGGGCAGTACCTTTTAACCCACATATTATTTCAAAAAACATTGGCAGCAGCCTCAGCAACTCGGGCAACATTAGCATAGATATCAAGGTTTCGGCTCAGGACAGGTAAATACGAACAGCCATGAGAAAGTTAATGTTTCTTTTACTGTTGCTGTCCGCCACTTCGGTTTCCTTTGCGCAGAAAATCAAAGCCTACGAATACTGGGTTGATGATGGATATGCCACAAAGGTTTCTACGGCTGTTGAACCGGTGCAAATCTTCCGCTTGCAGGCTGAGTTTTCGTTAAGCTCGGTAAGCAATGGGTTACATGTGTTCAACATCCGTTTTGCCGACAGCACAAATTGTTGGAGCGGGGTACTCACGCAGTATTTTATCAAAGCTCCGCCCTCCATATTTGCTACCAACCAAATAGTTGCTTGCGAATACTGGGTTGACGATAACTATATGGCTAAGTTTACACAAGCCATAACACCTGCTGCCATCATACAATTGAACGACAGCCTGAATGTAAGTTCAGTTTCCAATGGGATACATTTACTGCATATCCGTTTCCGCGACAACCTTGGTAGCTGGAGCAGCGACCTGACGCAGTATTTTATAAAAGCCCCACCTTCCTTTACTGCTGACAGGCAGATAGTTGCCTGTGAATACTGGGTTGACGATAACTATATGGCTAAGTTTACACAAGCCATAACACCTGCTGCCATCATACAATTGAACGACAGTCTTGATGTAAGTTCAGTTTCAAATGGGATACATATTTTGCATATCCGTTTCAGGGATAACCGTGGCAGTTGGAGTAGCGACATAACGCAGTATTTTATCAAAGCCCCGTCATCCAATACCGGAAACAGGCAGGTTGCAGCCTGTGAATATTGGGTGGATGATGATTATGCTTCAAAAGTCGTACAGGATATAACACCTGCAGGAGTGGTACAACTTACCGAAAACCTAAATTTGAGTGCAGTTACTTATGGCTTCCATATACTCCATATCCGCTTTCGCGACAACCGTGGTAGCTGGAGCAATGACCTCGCACAATATTTTATAAAAAACAAAGAACTTCTTATTGTTCCCAACACCATGGTTTCCTGCCGTTTTTGGTACGATGAGGATTTATCAACAATGGAAACAATTCAACTGCAGCCATCGGCAAGTGTTTACCATTTTGCCGACAGTATTGAAACCCCTTTTCTGTCGATTGGTGAGCATATTTTTAATTACCAGTTTAAAGATACTGCGCAAATGTACAGCAGTGTAAGATCCGATACCCTTTTGGTAACTTCATGTCTGCCACATGGCGGTCGGAATATTACTGGGTTAGTATCAGTATGCAATGGCCAGACTGGAGTTGAATATTCGATCCGAAAAATCAAAAATGCAACTACCTATACCTGGACTGTTCCGGAAGGTGCAACCATAGTTTCAGGCGACAATAGTTATTCAATAGTTGTAAACTATTCGGATACGGCCATCACAGGCGATGTAAAAGTTTTTGCCTCTAACAGTTGCGGGGATGGCCCACTGATGGTACTTCCGGTAACTGTTCACCTGCTGCCGGTTCCGGCAATCAGCGGTTTGGCTGAGTTATGTTCATCTACTCAGAACCTATTTTCTACTGAGGAAGGAATGACTGATTATTTATGGACGGTCTCGCCTGATGGTGCAATTTTATCAGGAGCAACAAGCCAGGCAGCTATGGCAACCTGGAATTCCGCAGGTTCCCAATGGATAAAGGTTAGTTATACTGATATTTATGGTTGTGCTGCAGCAAGTCCTACTCAATACGATATAACCGTAAATCCGTTACCAACTGCAGCCACAGGTGGCGACAAAGTGATTTGTTTAGGTAACAGCACAAGCATTGGGGCTGCTGCAGTTTCAGGGAATACGTATAGTTGGGTTTCCAATCCGGCTGGATTTTCTTCAACATCGGCCAACCCAACGGTAACGCCAACGGTTACCACCACCTATACGCTAACCGAAACCATAACCGCCACAGGCTGCATAAAGAGTAA
>CAJAXK010000084.1 GCA_903946925.1 uncultured Bacteroidales bacterium
CGATGGGAAATTGCTGGTGGCCATCGAACAGGATAATGTGCTCAGCTACAAATTCCTTACGCTCGAAAACAAGTCGGCAAGCATGGAAATCCCAATTACAAAAGACCATCTGCCCAATATTTACATTGATGCCACAGCTTTTCGTAAATCCGGCGATATGTCAATTCCATTAACGGTTGCACATGGGCTTGTGTCGTTAAAAGTTGAGGATATTTCTTCAAAGTTGAATATTACCATTACGGCACCCGACAAATCCAGATCAGGGGTAAAACAAACTTTTAAGATTAAAACCGCTCCGGATGCAGAACTTACCATTGCAGTAGTTGACGAAGGGATATTGCAGATTACCGATTATAAAACCCCGGATCCCTTCAACTGGTTTTACCAGAAACGGGCATTGGGCGTAAATTCGTACGATGTGTATGCATTGTTGTATCCTGAACTGAAACGTTCTTCAAGCCCTGCTGGCGGCGAAGCATTTGATCTTTCGCGTCGAATTAACCCATTAACTGGCGACAGGGTTAAACTTATTTCGAAATGGAGCGGGATCCGAAAAGCCAATTCTTCTGGCGAGTGTACATTTAGCATTGATATCCCCCAGTTTTCTGGAGCTTTAAAGATTATGGCCGTTGCCTACAAGGGGAAACAATTTGGTTCGGCTGAAAAATCAATGAAAGTTGCCGACCCAATAATTATCAGCCTGGCTTTGCCACGGTTCCTAAGCCCTGGCGATAATTGCATAGTAGGTGTTTCGTTAACAAATACAACCGATAAAAAAAGCGAGGCAACTATTCAGCTCAGTGCATCCGGCCCTGTTTCGGTTTCAGGTAAAAATTCGGCATCTGTAAGTTTGAAAACAGGGAACGAAGAAATAGCGCTGTTCAATGTAATTTCTGATAAAGGCATTGGTATTGCTACCGTAACAGCCACAGTTACTGCCCTTGGGCAAAAGTTTACACAACAAATCGAAATCCCGGTCCGTCCTGCTGGAGGATTGACATTTATTACCGAATCGGGATCTGTTGCCGGTGCATCCTCCAAAACCATTAAAATAGCATCCGATTTACTTCCGAAATCCATAAAATCAGTTTTGATGCTGAGCAAATCGCCAGCAATTGAGTTTGCCAAAAACCTCGATTATTTGGTCCGCTATCCGTATGGCTGCTTAGAACAAACGGTTTCCTGCGCTTTTCCACAGTTGTATCTTGCCGATATTACAAAGTTGTTCCCCGCTGTTTCAGGCCGGGGCTTCAATCTGGGCGGTTCGCCCGAAAGCAATGTGCAACAAGCTATCCTTAAACTTGAATCCATGCAGCTTTACAATGGAAGCTTGCCGCTTTGGCCACAAGGTGGGAGCGCTGATTGGTGGGCAACGGCTTACGCGGCCCATTTTTTAATCGAGTCGAAACAAGCTGGTTTCGAGGTTAACGCCAAAGTGCTTGATGGGATACTGAAATTTTTGGCACAAAAAGTGAAAGAGCGCGAAATGGAAACCTACTTCTATTATGAAAATGGGGTGCGCAAATCACGGAATATCCCACGCCGCGAAATTTTGTATTCGGCTTATGTTTTGGCTTTGGCCGATTTGGCACCGGTTTCGACCATGAATTATTACAAATCCATTTCTGCCGAACTTTCGTCCGAAGGCCGGTATTTGCTTGCTTCGGCATTTCTCAGGGCTGGCGATGTAAAAAGCTTCAGGGGAATATTGCCTAAATCTTTCGGCAACGAAAAGGCAATCAACGAATTTGGCGGTTCATACAGCTCCTATTTGCGCGACAAATCTTTAGCTTTGAATGCCTTGCTCGAAACCGACCCAAACAACCCACAGGTAAACGAACTTCTGAAAAGCATTACTACCGATATGAAAAATAATCGGTTTTACTCCACTCAGGAAACATCCTTTGCTTTGCTTGCAATTGGTAAACATGCCCGAAAAGCTGTGTCTTCGGATATTACAGCACAGGTTTTAATTGATGGAAAAGAAGTTGGAAAATTCAACAACAAGGATATACAGCTTCCTCTGGAAATAAATAATAAATCAATCACAATTTCGACAAAAGGAAAAGGTGCGCTTTATTATTATACCGAATTGTCTGGGATAAAACTCACCCCAAATACAAAAGACGAGGATAACCACCTGAAGGTACGACGCCGGTTTTTATACCGCAATGGCAAACAAATCCCAACCAATTCCTTTACTCAAAACGATTTGGTTGTGGTTGAAATAACTGCACAATCCGAATCGGGTACCAATATTGAAAATGTAGCTATCACCGATTTGTTGCCGGCTTGCTTCGAGATCGAAAATTCACGCTTGGTTGCCGAAAGGGAAATGGATTTCATGAAAAACCGTTCAACTCCCGAATACACCGATATTCGCGATGATAGGGTGAGTTTCTTCACTTCCTTGAATGGCACCGCAAAAACATTCTATTACACAGCGAGGGCAGTGAGCAAAGGCACGTTTGTAATTGGTGCTGTATCGGCAGACGCCATGTATAATGGCGAATATCATTCGTATTCGGGAAGTGGGAAGGTGGAAGTGAAATAGAAGAATCTATTCGCCAAATTCTATTTTTACTGTTTTGAGAGTACTTAGGGCCTGCTGAAAAACAAAAATAGATTAGACCTTTGCTTTCCCGCAGGGAATAAATACCAATAGTTAAATGATAGTGTGTCGCTGCATTGTCCGTAGGACATTAACATTCATTGTATTGGGTTAATCCCCTAACGGGGAATCAGGTTGCTGTTTGTGATTTTTTATTGATATTTATCCCCTAACGGGGAAAAACAATTCGGGAACATACAGGATTATAAAAAAATGGTGGTTTATCCCTGCATTGGTTATTATGTTAGCAATAGGCAATTAATAGATAAACAGATATTTAGCTATTTAACAGCAGGCCCTACTTAAAGTATTTGAGGCACTAAAATGCGTAACCTGATGAATATTGAAAGGATGAGTCCGATAACCTAAAAATTAAAAACCCCCACTAAGCGGTGTGCGGAACCTGCCAAAGCAGCGCTATGACACAAAGACACACAAAGCATTGTTATTCAGCGCTATATACTTAGTGGAACTTAGAGATTTTGTGCCTTTGTGGCTAAAAAAGATTTTTTGGAGCGGACTCAAATGTTGAAAAATCAATAACTTTGAATTTTCGGCAGGCACATTGGCTATCTCACTGTGGCACTCAGTGCATGGTCCTGGAGTAAATTCAAGTCTGCATTTCAAAATTTTAATTCAAGTCCTGTTCGCTCAATTTCGATCGCATAAGGGTTCTGGTTGTTGAAATCCCCTTCCCAAAACGGGTGTGGTTCTATCCGCAAATCAACCGATCTTCTTAAACGCATGAGTTGCATCTGAAGTGCAAAGAAATTATCCATCTCATCCACAACGATGGCAATATCTATATCGCTATCATTTGTCGCATTGCCTTTTGCGTACGAACCGAATAAATAGGCTTTCTTCATCCTAATGCTTCCAGGGATTACTTGTAAATAGCGTATTGCTGTATCTATAACTGTTTGATCAACCATTTTCGCAGCGTTTCAATTTTATTAATCCATTCGGAAGTAAATTCGGAAGTACAAAGTTTGTAAAAACTCTGTTTATAGTCATCATAACGTGTGTTTAAGTTAAATGTGGTGATTACGTCCAACCATTCGTCATAACCAGAAGGCAACTCAATTTCAATTTTATTTGCCAATCGCAATAAATCGTGGGAAAACAACGGATGTTTGTGTAAATTCTTGATATATAAAGCTTTTAACAACTTTTCGATAACCAGATGACCCAAGAATAAAGACCAAGCGAACTCCTTGGTTTTTATAAGGTTATGCATTGTTGTGTAGTTCTGTTCAGAAGATTCACGCCAATGTTTTACCAAAACATCAATATTTTTAATTTCATCTTCCAAACTGCCCATGAAATATAAGTATCTAAATCAGTTTTTTCTATCATTAGTTGAGCCAAAAGTAGATTTATTTTTGATACTAATATGTAAGTTGTTGAGCTTTTGTTCTCAAAAACCTTAAATCTGAGTCCACTCCGAAAAGTCTTTTTTGCCTCTAAGGCACTAACCTCTATGTTCAACAAAGTTTACAGTGCTGATATACAACACTCTGTATGTCTCTGTGTCCTCTGTGCCTCCGTGGTTTTCTTTTTTTAGGGTTTTTGGAATGGACTCAAATCTTGAGTTTTAAAAAAGCACAAAATAAATGAACGCCCCAAAACACGATTGGAAAAGCAGATCAATTGCCAAATATCATTCCTATTCGGAAAGCGGGAAGGTTGTAGTGAAATGAGGCTAATTCGATTACGGATTTTGGTGATTCATAATAATTTGAAGAAGTTTGAAGAATCATTTTTTGAAATCTTCTGCTATTAGATGCTAATTCAGGTCCGGATTTGGTTGAATTGTAACCAATATCCATTATACACGTCAAAACAGCATCACTAATCCATGAAAACCATGAACTCATCCGAATTTAAAGTAAAAGGCGAAGATTTATTAAATAAAGTCCGTGAACTGATTAACGAAGGAAATGTTAACCGAATAATAATCAAAGACAATACGGGTAAAACTTACCTCGAAATTCCAGTAACACTTGGGCTGATAGGGGCTTTGATTGCACCAATCCTTGCTGCAGTTGGTGCTTTGGCTGCTTTGGTTGCCGACTTCACCATTGAAGTAATCCGAAAAGATCAATGATTTACAGGCCCAATCTTGTTTTCGATGGAATTGACTTTTGTCAGCAACCTCCCGGTTTGCCCTTCACGTATGTCGAAAGTTACGGTGCAATAAACCCTTGTACAGTCGTTTTGCAACAAAACATAAGCCTGGTTCACAATTAACTGGGCCTCTTCGAGGGTTTCTGTTTCTATAATTGTACCCATGGCGCTTAATTGATAAGGCAAACCGCTCTCGCGGATCATTGAAATTACCCTGCTTACATAGTTGCTGGCACTGGCTCCCTTATCGGTTGGGAAAATTGCAAATTGCATTAGTACTGACATAATTCTGTTTTGTTTGTGAAATTACTCAAATTCTTTTGAAAACAACATCATTTCAGCAATGCAATTTGTAATGCACAAAAAGAGCCGCTTTTTTAAGGCGGCTCTTTTTTTATTCAGGAAAATATTTATTAGAAAATGTAACGTATCCCTATCTGTCCCCTCCATCTCGAAAGGTAATCAGATGCCGAATATGGGTTGCCATTTACCAAACCGCCTCCGGTGTAAGTAAATTTAGGTTTATTTGAAAAATTATAGGCAGAGGATGAGTCTAAATCTACCAGACCGGTATAATTAATAAGTGTTGATTGCAAATTTGTGGCGTTGTAAACCCTACCCCAATCGCTATTGAACAGGTTACCAATATTAAGCATATCGAACGATATTTGCAATTTATTGGTTATTGGGCCAGTCTTTAGCCTAAACTCCTGCATTATCCTTAAATCAAAATTATTCTGGAAAGGCAATCTCGCACCATTGCGTTCGGCATATTCGCCGCGATGTTCTTTCAAATAATCGTCGCTATTTAAGTATGCATCCAATGCAGTCCACTGCTCTTCTGGTGTGTGGTTGATTGTATTGCCATCGGCATCTTTTGTTGTATAAGCAACCAAATTAATATCTGTGCTTGTTTTGGGGATATAGATTAAATCGTTTGACGATCCATCGTAATTCATATCGCCATTATAAATAAACGACAAAGGTTGACCTGATTGGCCGTTGTAGTACAACGAAATTTGCGTTGACATCATTTTGTTCAGGTACTCTTTCTGGTAGGAAACAAAACCAACAAAACGTGAGCCTGGATCAAAATTGGATTTCGAAAGTTCAAGGTCGTTCAACCCGTTAACCTGGTTAACATAACGCCAGTTAGAGTATGCAACACTCGATGTGCCTGAGTTTAAGTCGTATGCATGTCCATACGAATAGGCGATAGAAGCATTTAAGCCAAAATCGAACAATTTCTGTAATTGTACGCTAACATTGTACGAATAACCTTCATTAGTATTTTGAAGATAAACTATTTCCTCGTAGTTGGCATCTATCCTTGCAGCCGAATTATAACCCGATTTTGTAGGATCGTTGCTGGATGTCGTGTAGCGTGGGCGTTGATCCACACCTTCAAAAGCAAATTCGGTGTTCTTCTGCCTGTTCAGGTTGGTGAAGTTTATATTGTTGTATGTTCTACTGTAAATACCTTCGATTGTGGCATTTATGCCGCCAGGTAAAGTTTTGTCAATTGCAAGGTTGGTGCGGAATACTTGAGGGAATTTAAAGTTTTTATCAATTACATTGATAGCTCCTCGGCCTGATTTTTTACCAAAATCTTCTGCAAACGGTTGATCAAAAGGATCTGGCTCAAAAGTAATACCTGCAGGGTTTGTAATTGGAGTTGCACTCGAGGCTGTACTCCCAACACTGTATGCTCCGTTCAATTGCCCGTTGTTCGAGAATTGGTTCGAAACCCATACAAATGGTACACGGCCAGTAAACAAACCTGTACCACCTCTCACTTTCAGTGATTTATCGCCAAAAACATCCCAGTTAAAACCAAGTCGTGGCGAAAACATTAAGCGGGTAACAGGTAGAGTGCCTGTGGCAACACCTTTGTCTGCATAAGCCGAGTCGAATGCATCATTGTTCATTGGCTTATCAGGGAATACCGGCAAATCAATACGCAAGCCTAAGGTTATGAGTAAGTTTTTTGTAGCCTTGTATTCATCCTGTCCATATACTCCAAACTGATATGCGCTGAATTCGGCAGCGCCTTTGATTTGCGACGGATCATCATCGGTAGCAAACGAATATCCCTTTGCATAATAGGTTGGGGCAACTTCGGTCGGTGTACCTACAGTTTCGAAATTGGCCAATGAATTGTAGGCATAGCTGCCATAAATGTTTTGTACAAAAAGGTTGTAGAACTTATAAAACTCATTGTGGGTTCCAACTGTGATTGAATGTTTTCCTTTATACATCGTATAATCATCGGTAACAGAGAAAATATCCTGGTTAAGTTCATTGGCAACAGACGAATACTCGCTACCAACAGTTATGGTTTTGCCCGATCCAAGGTTTACAAGAATTGTTGAAAATGGGGATCCAAGAGGCTGCCTGTGATCCCTAACGGTTGTATATCCCAACAAAAACCGGTTCGATGCTTTGTTGTTAAACATACTGTTCAATTCAAGTCCTGTTGAATTTGTAGTACTTGGGAAATAAAGGCCATTGTTGGAAAAACGCAAGGCATTGGCGCTCCTGCTGTTATCGTAGTTTTCACCATAAGTATAGCTATGGCGTAGGCTCAGCTTATGGTTTTGGTTAATATTCCAGTTTAGCTTAGCCAAAAATTTATCGCTGTTTGTTTCGTTGGTTAGGTCGGTATAACTGCCTGGATCATAGTCAGGGGCAATCCGATCGAGTACGGCAATAACTTTGTTCACTTCCTCAACTGTAATATTCGACCCGGCAGTGCCTGGCATGTATGACAATGGAGTGCTTTTCCGGTCCATTTCGCCGTTAATAAAAAAGAACAATTTGTTTTTGATGATTGGCCCACCTAAAGTAAACCCGGCTTGATAGTCTTTGTAATCGGGATATGCCGCTTTGGAATCATCGGCAGGGTTGTTTTGCCCAACCAACGATTGGTTGTTGCCAAAATAATAAGCAGATCCATGGAAAGTGTTTGTACCGCTTTTTGTAACAGCATTTATTCCACCACCAGTAAACCCACCTTGACGCACGTCGTAAGGGGCAATATTTATTTGAAATTCTTCGATAGCATCCAAACTGATTGGTTCAATACCCGTTTGGCCTCCGTTGGTGCCGCTTGATGCTAAACCAAATACATCGTTGTTTACCAATCCATCAATAGCGAATTGGTTATATCTGTTGTTTGAGCCTGCAAATGAGGTACCCGAACCACTGTTGTTAGCTAAGGGGCTTAATTTGGTAAGATCTTTTAACCCCCTCGAAATTGTTGGCACAACATTCATCGCTTCATTCGAAATGTTTACAGCCGCACCCGTTTTCTTAGAATTGAATGCCGAATTTTTGTTGCCAACAATCACTACTTCATCAAGTTGCGTTGCACTTTTTTTAAGTTGCGAGTTCAGGTTATATACATTGCCCAATGTAAGGGTAATTTCGGTATAGGTTTCTTTGTTTAAACCAACATAAGAAACGGTAACAGTGTATGGGCCTCCGGTACGCATCCCAAATAGTTGGAACATACCGTCAACATTTGTAACGGTGCCATAATCGGTACCTGATGGTACATGAACAGCAACAATAGTGGCTCCAGGAAGTCCGCCCCCACTTTCATCAGTAATTGTACCACTTATTCCGGAAGTGGTAACTTGGGCATGAAGCATACCACTTAAAACCAGTAGGCAGGCTATAAACAATAGTTTTTTCATTTGGGTAAGGATTTGGTTAGTTTTGTTGGATTTTTTTGCGAAATTAAGGAACTTATTACTTCAATCGAATCATTTATATTAAGAGTTTATTAACAAATTAGTGCAAGTTACTAAAAGAATTATCGGTTTTACTGCAAATTTTGGGGGTATAAATATTTTGGGGAAAGACAGAAGCTGGCAGGTTGACTTTATTCTAAAAAGAGTTTCCCCATTAGAAATATAGGTTTTGATGACAACATACTTGATTTGTTATGGTTTCCAAAAAAAGCAAGAAAATCATTTTTTAGGCACTTCTGAATTTTGCCTCCTAACAGTCTAACAGCCATTCAATTCGCAGAGTACCACTTTAATACTTCCTGTCAAAAGCAGGTTATCATTTTTATAACTATTCAGCCCTAACAAAACATTGGGTAAAGCCCAAGCCTTTTACAACCTTTTAATGATTCTCAAGCTATGGCTATATATTCCGAGGCTGGTATTAAAAATCCCATTATGGTCTATTTTGTCAATCCTCACCTGACCTGAAGCATGTATAATGTTTCCATGTCCGATCATAATCCCAACATGAATAATTTCACCGGTTGGGTTATCGAAAAATGCGAGATCACCTGGTTGGGCTTCATCTACAAAATCAAGCGCAAATCCCTTTTCAATTTGTTGTGAAGCATCGCGGGGCAAATTATAGCCACACATTTGGTAAACAACCTGAACAAAACCTGAACAATCAACACCCATCATACTTCTACCTCCCCACAAATATGGAACATTCAAATATTCCAAGGCTGTTGCCATAACTTTTGCTGGCTTAAACTTGCGGGGTACAACCTTACACTTTTCAGTAGTTTTAAACACTTTGTTGGCGAGGTAAAATTCGCCCTTATGGAACATTGGCAAAATACTCCCTTTTGAGAGCAGCATTTGGGTGCCATCGGCCACACAAGTGCATAGCCCTGTTTTACTGGCCAAAAAATGTCTCGACCTGTGGTTTGATTGCTCGATAAATTCCTTTGAAACCCTCAATGATTGCTTCCTGTCAACCCATCCTGTGTAGTTATCAAGATGTGTTGTGATTAAAAACCAATTTCCTTTTTCTTCTGTTATGCTAAAAGTTTCGCCAAATAAAAGTTGTGTAACCATTTCACTTCTATCCGAGGGTTCAAACCTGACAGGAACTTGCGACAAAGGGCATATTGCATTCATGGTGAAGGGGATATAATACTATGTGTGCTTTTTGAGTTGCTTGTCTTACTGTTTGACGATAAAATTCGATAGTCAAAGATAGTAAAATGGCAGTATGAAACAGTCTTTTCAACAGAATTCAGGTTAGGGTGAGAAAATAATCCCGATTTTTAAAACACATCCAACCATAAAAAAAGAAATTGTTATCAGTTGAACAGATTATTTCATAAATTCGTCAACTATATTCCAACCCAATGAGACTGGTTATCACCAAAAGGCAGTGGCGCAATTATTATCAGATCAATAAAATAGTACTTTTTCTTGTTACTCTGGTTATTTTGTTGGCTCTGTTTCCCCGCGAAGGGAAATTCAAATATGAAATTCAGCGAGGAAAGCCCTGGCAGCACGAAGATTTGATCGCACCTTTCGATTTTGCAATCCTTAAGCAACAAGCGGAACTCAAGAAAGAACGAAATGCAGCCTTAGCCGATGCATACCTGTTTTTCAGGTTTGATCCTGAGAAAGGCGAATATTCAAAAAGCGATTTCTTAGCCCGTTTGGATCGTTTACAACTTAAAAACTCTACAACCGAGGAGAAAGAGTTGATGATAAGCACTGCCTTTAAGCTTCTCGATAGCATTTACTCGAAGGGAATAGTGGAAATGATACCTGATTTGGAGAAAAAACCATCTGATTTCGATATAGCTGTTTTGAAAGATAATGTTGCGAAAATCGTTCCATTACAAAGTGTGCTCACCATAGGCAAAGCTAACGAATTCATTTTATTTAACCTGGCAACTGTGAACGGGTTTGATGGGAAAATTATATTGCCTTTACTTCAGGCTACCCTTACACAGAACTTGCTTTTCGACGAGGGGTTGACAAAAATCCAACGGGAGCAATCGCTGAACAACATTTCAACTACCCGGGGGATGGTGCAAAAAGGGGAACGGGTAATAGCCAAAGGCGAACTTGTTAATGAAACCAAATTTCAGCAACTAGAATCGTTAAGGTTAGAGATTGAGTCAAAATCTGGATCCCGTTATGATTTTAGGATGATTTTATTAGGCCGCCTTATTTTAATTTCTATGGCTTTATTAGTATTTGGGCTTTTTATGTACACTTTCAGGCACGATATTTACAGGGAGAACCGGAACATTGTCCTTTTGCTATTGCTTATAACAATGATGGTTTCGGTAACCACATTTGTAATGAATATGCAGGTTTCGTACATCATGGCAGTACCAATATGCCTTGTGCCCATTATTGTTCGTACATTCTACGATACACGGCTCGCATTGTTCGTACACATAATAACTGTAATTATACTTGGGTTTTTAGTTCCCGATAGCTTTCAATTTCTTTTTATACAGCTAATTACAGGAATTATTACCATTATTAGCATAGTGCATCTACATCACCGCTCCCAGTTTTTCTTCACATCGCTTATGATCCTGATTTCGTATTCTGTTATTTATATTGGAATGACCTTGATGCAGGAAGGCTCAATAGCACAACTTGGCAGGATGAATTTTATGATGTTTGCCATAAGTGCTATGCTCACCTTATTTTCCTATCCCCTTATTTATTTATTTGAAAGGATTTTCGGAATGGTTACTGATGTTTCACTTATCGAACTGTCGGATACCAATTCGAAGCTGCTCCGCGAATTAGCCGTGAAGGCACCCGGCACTTTTCAACATTCCTTAATAGTTTCAAATATTGCCGAAGAATCTGCTCGTGCAATTGGTGCAAATTCGTTGCTTGCACGCACTGGGGCGCTCTACCATGATATTGGCAAAATGGATATGCCTATGTATTATATCGAAAACCAATCAGGCGGAATTAATCCTCACGATGAACTTTCTTATGAAGAAAGCGCAAATATTATTACCGGACATGTTATTCGAGGGATTGAAAAAGCAAGGCTCAACAAATTACCTGAAACGATAATTGATTTTATCCGAACACATCATGGAACCAGGTTTACAGGCTTTTTTTACATTAAATTTAAACAGGAAGCCGGGGATACACCTTTCGACGAATCCCCATTCCGTTACCGAGGTCCAATACCACACTCAAAAGAAACTTCAATCGTGATGATGGCCGACTCTATAGAGGCTGCATCGCGTTCGTTAAAAGCGCCTAGCGAAAGGGATGTTAATGATTTGGTAGAAAGAATAATTGACAACCAAATGGAAAACCGGCAATTTAGGAACTCGCCTGTAACATTCAAGGATATTTCAACTATTAAAAAAATTATAAAAAAGAAATTGCTCAGTATTTATCATATCAGAATTGAATATCCCTCCAATTAATGAATCATGCACCAATTTACTGTGCGGCCTATTTGTGATAGTGTTTGCAGGCAGGAACCCTGAAGCAAAAAGCGGGAAATAGCATTTGCTTTTGAGTGTTTGCAAACTTTCACTATCTTTCTAATCCATCAAGAAACTTGAATACAGGCACCAACTTTCTGAAGATATGGATGTGCTTGCGGGCCTAAGTTGAAAATCAGGTCTAAAATGCTTAAATCAGGGATAAACCCATGGTTTTCTTCAAAGGTTTGTATGTACCGCGGCAGTTCAATGGTTACAGACTTGTTGGTTTTCACTTTGGGGTGAAATTCGTTTCTGAAATCTATAAAACCTTGCCCGTCCAGATATTCCTCAGTGCTAACAATCCGTAAATCTTTGATGTTAAGGACTTTCGATATTGTTGTAAAAACACTGAAGTTTAAGTCCAATAGGGTCTCGCTTTTCAAATTAAAAATAGGCTCAAAACAATCGCGATAAAACAGGAAATAGGGCGATTTGCTATAAGCGGTTACAATGCTCCTCCAATGCAACAATTGCCAGTTTTGAGCGTAGTCAATCCTTACTTCGTTTGTTTTTGTATGGTTTCCATTAATCCTATTTACAGGTATGGTTAGGTTAAGCACACCTGATGAAGTGGCAATCCTGCAACGGTTTCTGTATGTTTGCTTGGGATAGGTTTCATGGATTTCAATACAAACTTCTTCAAATCTTAATGCAGTTGCCATCCATGAAATTGGCGGAAAATATGCAGTGGAAAGCAGTAAGGGTTGCATCGGTATAATTTGGGGCAAAGTTAATAAAAAGTGAAAGGGCACCCAATAGGATGCCCTTTCACAAAAGATTGAATGTACTTATTAGTTCGACGCTAACAATACTTCGTTTATCGCATCGGTCATGGCTTGTTTGGGTAAAGCGCCCATTGCCATTTGTGGCTTGCCTTCCTTCGGGCAAAACAATAACGAAGGTATGCTTTGTATCCCAAATGCTGCTGCTAGTTCCTGTTCTTCCTCCGTATTTACCTTGTATATGTTTATTTTTCCATCGAACTCTTTTGATAGTTCTTCCAAAATTGGGGCAACCATTTTGCAGGGGCCACACCAATCGGCATAAAAGTCAATCAAACAAGGCAAGTTGCCTTCAAATTTCCATTCTTGGTTTTGTTCGTAATTAAACACCTTTTCTAAAAAGGTTTGTTTTGTTAAATGTTCCATTGTTTTAATGTTGTTATTTCAAGTTAAGATTATTTTTTTAGTAAAAATTCATTAATAAGTTTTTCGTATTCCTCTTTAGATAACGCGCCTTGGGTAAGCTGTGGGTTGCCGCTTGAAGGGCAGAAAAACATGGTCGGTATGCTGCGGATACTAAAAAACTGCGCCAATTCGCGCTCCTGATCAGTGTTTACTTTATAAATTGTGATCTGGCCTTTGTACTTTTCGGCAAGTTCTTCCATTATCGGAGCTACCATTTTACACGGACGGCACCAGTCAGCGTAAAAATCAATTATGCAAGGCTTATCCCCTGCAAAACTCCATTGTTTTGGATTTTTCTCGTAATCATACACTTTCTCGAGGAACATAGCTTTTGTCAACTGTACAACAGCTCCACTTCCGTTCCCCGTTGGAGTTGTGGGAGTAGCCTGGTCGCCAGTTTGAATATTTGACTGTTCAGTTGCTGGTGCTGCCAATTCTGGCATTTTCTCCGTTGATGCCGAATTACCGCAACTACTTAGCCAAATAATTGAGAGGAAAATTAATCCGAATAGCGTGTTTTTCATTTTGCTTGGTTTTGGGTTTATGTTGCTTTAATTGTAGGTGCAAAATTATGCAATATTTTGAATATATCGCATAAATATCACCATTTATTTGTAAATTTGTCAACAATTATCGTGCCACTGTAATTTTGTCAGGCACGTTAAAAAGAAGCCTTAATATGTATGGAAAATAAAGTTAGCGATCTAAAAAATTTAATAGGACACCTCGATGTGGAGAGGTTCAAGCAGACATTCAACACCCAGGAAGAATGCCTCGAAATGTTGGCAAATGCAAAATGGGAAAAGGGCTTTGTTTGCCGAAATTGTGGCAACGATAGATATTGTGCTGGGCGGACCCTTTTTTCGCGTCGCTGTACACGCTGTAAAAAGGACGAATCGGCAACAGCACATACTATTTTTCATCATTGCCGTATGGAGCTTCCACTGGCTTTCGAAATAGCTTATATGGTGTGTGGAACTCCTAAAATAGCAGCCTCAGAAATTTCGCATTTACTTGAAACCAGGCACATGACATGCCTGAATTTTAAAAAACGGATTATAAAGTGCCTAAAATCAGGCGGGAAAATCTTGAATGATGAAAATTTGAAGTAATCGCAATAGCAGCATCTAATCAATGGGTTATAGCCTGTCCCTTACAAATTCCGATCCGGTTATTTTTATAACTCACATTAGGATAACGAACTGGAACAATGATCTGAACAATACATTGGGCTTTAGATTCTGTAAATAAAAAAAGAGGTTAACCTACAGGCTAACCTCTTTTTTAGTTTTGGAAGCAGATTGTTATTTAACGGTTTTGATTTCAACCCTACGGTTTTGATCGCGACCGGCAGCAGTAGCATTGTCACCAACTGGGTTTGCTTCGCCGAAGAATTTCTTAACCAAACGGTCTTTCGCAACACCTTTTTTAACCAAGTAGTTGATTACATAATCAGCACGTTTTTCTGAAAGCTTCATGTTATAAGCATCGTTTCCTTGAGCATCAGCATACCCTTCAACATTAACGCTAACATCTGAATGATCTTTCATTATAGTAACTACTTCATCCAAATCTTTGGTGTATTTGGTTAAAGGAACTGATTTGTTTGTGCCGAAATAAACAACTTTATAGTATTCGAATTTCTTTACTTCTGGGCATCCAAAGTTTGCAGCTATACCAGCAACATCAGGGCATTTGTCATCTTTATCGGCAATACCATCACCATCGGTGTCGGGGCATCCTTGGAATTTGGCAAGTCCTTTTACATCTGGGCAAGCATCATCTTTATCGGCTATACCGTCATTGTCTTTGTCAGGGCAACCGGCAAGTTCTTTTTTACCAGCAACATCTGGACATTTGTCATCTTTATCGGCAACGCTATCGCCGTCTTTATCTGGGCAGCCTTTAAGTTCTTTAGGACCTGCAACGGTTGGGCAAGCGTCTTCGCTATCAATTATACCGTCGCCGTCAGTATCTGGGCAACCTTTAAATTCAGGTTTTCCAGCTACATCTGGGCAAGCATCATCTTTATCAGCTATACCGTCATTGTCTTTATCTGGGCAACCAGCAAGTTCAACTTTGCCAGGTATTTCTGGGCATAGGTCGTCTTTATCTTTCACGCCGTCTTTATCAGTATCTTTTGCTCCGAAACGGAACTTAACACCAGCAGTGTAGTGCATGTAGTCATCACGTTTTTCGTTGGTGGTCGAAAGCTTTGGGGTAATAATATAATCATAAGCACCTTGGAAATTGAGGCCAACATTTTCGGTAAGCCAGAAGTTGAATCCAACGCCTGTTACTTGTTTCAAATATGTTGTTCCATTTGTGGCATCCTTATCATCAATGCTTGATGCGCCTATCCCTAAATAGATGTACGGGTCGAACCAGCTTTTTTCTTTCATCATGTAACCATTTGCAAATTTATAGGCCAGATTCAAATCACCTGTCCAAAATTTGTCGGAACTTATCGGTTGACCGTAACCTTCCATTGTTTCGGTTTCAAGTTGGCTTAAGCCAAATTGCCCGATTAAATTGAAAGATGGGTTTAGTGACCTGCCTACCGAAATAGCCGATGGGAATTTGTATCCCTGCCATTCGGTTTTTTGGAATTGCTCGGCGACACTAAGGTGTACTGCATTAAAATCTTCAAATTGCCAATTAATACCAATAGCCCATTTGTTATCGGTGTTTTGGGCGCGTAGGTTGAAAGATACAGCAAAAAAGGCAAAAATTGCAAGAATTGTAAACTTTTTCATAAGTATACGATTTAAGTTAAAAATTGTGTTGCTACTTGGTTATTTGTTATTTGTTTGATTTTAAAGGATTAAGAACCACTAAAGCTGTTAATTGTTTAATTATTTTTACAATTTATTAAGCATTGCGAAATTCGTGATAAATGTACGGAAATGCAAGTCTTTTTTAATACTTTTTTTTAAGAATTGTGGCAATATTATTTATATGCTTTACAATCAGCATTTTGCAACATTTCTTTATTGTTTTATTACTACTTTTATTGATTCGTTCAGCCTATTTCCCTCAATACTCACCGAATAGGTTGCAGCGCCCAATGCGCCCAAATTCATTGGGATTATATTTTTGCCATTAATTGTTTGGTGCTTTTTCATAAAAACGGTTGCTCCTTTATGGTCGAGCAAACGGATTGTAATTTCAGGGGTGTTGTAAAAGTAGCCTTGTAAAGTTATTTGGCCGGTAGTTGGGTTCGGATATGCCACTGTTTGAAATTGGCACGAATCCAGTTCGCTTATGCCTACCCCGGAAGTGAAAAAATTTCCTGTCCACCCTTGTGCATTGCCTTCGCCATTGGTGGTAAACAAAATCAGTATTTTGCCGCTTTGCGAAGTAACTATTGGGGGAAGCAGGTTGCCATTAAAAACGCCAAGTATTTCTTGCGACTGCAAATCAATTATTTTAACAACATCCGCACTATCGTATGTGTTGAAAGAAGTAAACTGAAAACTCAGTGGCATTCCCCCTGTTGGCATAATTTTCCATCTGCACATCGAGTTGCTATTGTAATTCTTGTTATAACTGCCGTCTTCAATACTTCCGGAAGGTGAGGTTAAAGTAGTTATTCCCGAACAGTACACTGGAATGATACTTTCAAAATCCAATAACCAGCCCGATTTTGCAATGCTCGAATTGGAATGGAACTTAATAAACACTTTGTTTCCATTAGTAGTAATGGTTCCGGGAAGTGTGTTTCCGGTATAGGCACCAATCAAAGGGGCTGAAGCATCAATGCCATCAAAAAGATAGAGAGTATCGCCTCCAGCTTCAGTATCGAACCGAAGGAAAGTGATTTTAATGTTTTTTATTGAATCATATTCCAAATCCTGTGGGGAAATGAGCCAGGAACAATCGGAGCTGTTTTGGTAATTGTACCATCCTGACCCGTCTTCGATGGATCCCCTCAAGCCTGTAATAATTATATTTCCTTGACAATAAGAAGGATAAGTATTCTGTAAAGTATCAGGAAACAAAGGGATAACTTCCTGTGCGAAATTGAAATTGTTGCCACTTGGCGTAAGGTTATCGGTATAAAAATAGCCATCCTGCGAACCTCCCCATCCCCAATTAAAATGGTAGTAATTGCCTGGTTGATAGCCATCGCATACAAAAGCATGCCCACTTGTGGATTGCACACCTGCCCAACCAGCGTAGTAAAGCGGCTTGCGTTGGTCGAGGTTGGTTACTAACAAGCTATCCCAATCTATTGAAACGCTGTCGCGGAAAAAATAACGTGTTTCCGGCCCATACCGAAAATAGTTTTTTAACGAATAGGCCGCTTTGTGGTTCCACATACCACTGCCATCGGGGCCATAATCCATATCAACAGAAACGCCTTGATGAAAAAGCAATTCGCCAACAGCATCATTTTCTTTGTTCAAAAAGGATGGCATTTCGGACCAATTGTATGCAGTAGCACCAAAATCAGCAGAAATAGTTCCATAAACAGGGTGCGTATAGGTGTAATTCCCTTGGCCCTGATTTGGGAAACGATAATAATTAAGTAGTTGGCCCATGGCAGTTGCCACACAACCGGCATAGCAATGGTTGCCAGGACCCGAAAGATCGGTTGGGCACCAATTGTTATAAGGGTAATCCTGGTTCCATTTTGAAACCAATAGAGGTTCAACTGATTGCAATTGGCCAAATTTTGAATCCGTTTCAAAACTATGGTTGAGCAGGCGTTCCCATTCCGATACAACTTCTTCAGTTGGGGCAATGTCATGCTGTGTGGCAAATTCAATTTGTTGTTGGTAATGATACATCCAAGCATTAAAACCTTCATGTAGCAATGTATCGGTGCCGTAATTGCTTTCGAAAGAGTAAGCCAAAACGGGAAGCACTTTGCTTGAAGCACTTACCACCACGAAGCCTTGCGGTTGCATTTCACAGACAAAATAGGTTGGGTTGCTGCTACCAACAACACGGATGTTTTTAACGTCAACAATACCAAAACCAGTGTTGTTGGTTAAAACGGATCGTTCGGTGTAAAAATTTATTGCAACCTGAGTTGCTTGCTCTGGCGAAATAGTATGAGCAACCGAAGTTAAAGACAGAGCTAAAATGTTGAGAAAGAGAAAAACTGTTCGCATAAAGTGAAAGTTTGTTAAGGGTATTATTTTTGTTAAAGTAAGCGAGTGGTTTGGGTATAAAAAAGTTAATTCTAAATGTTACTATCTCATTTACTTTTCGTTAACAATAGTTTTATCATTCAGAATGAATACTAACACTATAAATGAACTCATTGAACATGCATTAATTCAGCAGTTTTAACAAAATCAGAAAAATGGTTCAGATTAAAACTAATTTCCTGTAAGCCATAATCAGGCTAAAACTTGTGATCTACCTAATTCAGAACAATTTTTTGAATACTCGTTCCATTTATTGAACCCACCTTTAGTATATACAATCCTCGGGGCAGGTTGCCTACTTCAATTTTATTAGTATTGTAGCCAATTGTTGGCATTAAGACTTCCTGATACATCACTTCCCCTTTGGTCGCAATAATTTGGATTGTACATTCTTCACCTTTTGAGTTCAAATTCAGTTCAATCTGATCCTTGGCGGGGTTTGGATAAACTGAAAATTGAATGGCATTGTTTGGATCCGAAATACCCGTAAGCTCTGAGGATGTATAGCTAATGTTCCAGCCCGAGGCAGTGTTGTATTGGTCGGTTTTAAAGAGGAGCATTAATTTTCCCGTGTTAAAATTCAAAGTCCCGGGATTGGTTTGCCCAAATAATTTTGCAAATAATTCGTGCGTAATACTGTTATATATTGCAATAAAGTCGCCTTCACCAGCAGTGCTGAATTCGTTGAAAGTAAGGGAGATGGATTTTGCATTATCAGGTTCTATTTCAAATTTGCACATCGAAATGTCGTTGTAATCGTAAGAGCCACTGCCATCGCTGAAACTTCCTGTTGGAGCCGTTAAAGTTGTGGTGCCGCTACAAAAACTTGCTTGTTTGGATGTAAATGATGCGAGAAACCCATTGGATGTGCCATCGCCATCCGTTACAAATTGGATAAATATTTTGCCTGATGTGGCAACAATTTCGCTTGGCACTGTGTTCCCGGTAAAACTTCCAAGTAAAGGTGCATCGGTGTCAACCCCATCATAAACATAAATAAAATCTTTATCTGTTTCGAGGTCAAAGCGTTGGAATGTAAGTTTGATATTTTCGAGCGTATCGTTTGGTATGATGAGCCAATTGCATGACGAATTGTTCAAATATGGGGCAACAGGCCCGCTTCCATCCTCAAATGTACCAGCCAACATGGAAAGTGTATCTGTTTGCCCACATGGAATGGTGTAGCTTTCGCCTGGAAAGAAATTTATTATTGCGGCCTGATCGTTGTTAAAGTTGCTACCTCCGGGGTTTAAGTTATTCAAATGATAAAAACCATTATAGGAACCGCCCCATCCCCAATTAAAATGGAAATACAACGTATCCTGATACCCATCAATATTGAAGGCATGGCCGCCTGAGCCAAAACCATGATAATACATGGGCTGGCTTAAATCGATTTGCGATCGCAAAAGAGTTTTCCAGGCTTCGTAAGAATAATTGCTGCGGTAAACTATTTCAAGGCTTTGGTCGTAACCGAAATTGTTCCTCAGAGCGGCTGCGGCATCTTCGCTATAAGCATATGAACCGCTTCCGCCATACATCATATCAGCAGAAATACCTAACTGAAGTTGAAGTTGAGCCATCTCGAAATTTTGCGAATTTATACTGTTCGCCATTTCATCCCACTTGTATGTCGTATTGCCGAAATCAGCAAAAAGATACCCATACGGGTTCCAAGTATAACCGTGCGATCCGATTCCATGTTCAGGGTAACGCCAATAGTACATTACTTGGGCCATTGCCGTGGCAACGCAACCTGCATACACATGGCCTCCAGGGCCAGTTGCATCGGCAGGGCATAGATAATTGTAGGGTGCCCCCTGATTCCAAATTGAAAAAAGCAAAGGGCCAACGGTAGTTGTTGAAGTTGGATTTTTTAGGGATGGCGAAGTCAAATAATACTGCCATTGCTGTTGGATTTTTTCTGAAGGGATTCTGTTTCTTTCATTCAGTGATGAAATCATTTCAGCATATCCATTCATCCAAATCGAGAAGTTTTCTGGTTGGTTATTGAAGGAATAATCGTTTTCGATTGAATAGCCCAGAACTGGTGTGGCCGCATCGTTTGCAGCTATGATTACAAACCCTTTTGGACTTAGGCCAATAATGTAATAAACAGCTTTGCTGTTTTTGCTGATTGTAAAATCCGAACCCTCCGTTTGGAGGGTTATGTCGGCAGATAAAGATGAGTGTAAAAATCCATCAGCAACTTTTCGGGCGGTTTGTATGTCAATATTGCCCGCTGAAAGGCTTGAAATGGCAAACAAAAGTAGTATAAGTGCGTAACTATTTTTGATCATCTTGTAGTATTTTTATGCCAAAAGTATTGAAAAATAGTTTACTACAAATAAAAGCCGGATATTTAACCTGAATAATTCATCACTTGGTGGTAATTGAACACGGATGACACGGATCCAACTGATTTGCATGGATTTTTGTCTTTAACAGTGTTAATCTGTAACATCAGTGTTATCAGTGTTCTATAAAGTTTGTGAATAAATCAGGTTAAAGGACAAAATTTGGGCTTTGAAACATAAAACTGGTAGTATTGCTGTTTAAATTTGGTTATGGCTTCTAAACGCAAGGCAATATAGGATAGCATGTTTTCCGGGGATAGGATTTGCATTGAAAGAAAAAGCCCGTAAACTATTGTTATACGGGCGTTTTGAAACAGGGTTTTGAAAAAAAACAGGATTTTCGTCAATTATTCCCCCATACGGGAAATCCATCCCGACACTTCGTTTGCTACCTTTACATTGTATTCCAGGGCCAATTGCTTATGGTTGATCAAATCAATTATGGTTCCAATAAAGCATAGTCCAGCGGTAAATAAATACAGGATACCCATTCCAATTTGATCGGTAAGGAAGCGTTGCACACCGGCAATTCCAACAAAGCCTGCCAAACCTGCAAGTAATATTAGTTGTGGGTCGCGGCGGCGGCTGCGGTAAAAGTTGGCAAAATTAAGTATTTGCTGATCATTGTAATTTTTTACAAGCGACTCAACATAAGCCATTTCCTGCATGTCGAGTTCGGGCATCAATTGAAAAAGTTTAGTGCTCATTTTGTTTACGTTTTTGGGTTGTTTGTTTATAATTGGTTATTTGCTGAAACTATTTGTTTTTGAAAGCGAAAAAAATTCGTAAAAATCACGAAAACCCTGCCAATCAAAAGGGCGATAGCGAATATGCCCAATGGGTGATTTGCAATAGATTCGGAAATGTGGCCGTGCAACAGCATAACAATAGAACGGCCTAATCCGCAACCCGGGCAATGTTGAAACCCCGCAAGGCTAAGTGGGCAAATGGTAAAATGATTGGCATTGGGCAAGGGTGAAAAAGCAAAGTAAAGCAGCACAGCAATCCAAATAAAAGCTTCGAGGTTGTGGATGATGAATTGAACCGATTTTTTGATCCTGCTGCTCATTGAAGTTTTTGTTCTGGATGTTGTTTTGACGATAGGATAAGGAAAAGGTTACAGTTTTGTTTTTCCGTACATCCCACTTAACTTAACAAAGTAAAAACGCCCGGAATACAGTTCCAGGCGTTAGGTTTTGAGTTTGTATGTTTAGAACTCCATAAAAGTGAACAAAAAAAACGGTCTCTATTTAACCAGAACTTTTTGGGTTACGGATCCTTCTGATGTTTTCAAGGTAAGAAAATAAACTCCAGCATTCATAGCACTAACATCAATTGGCCTTTCTAAATTGCCTTTTGGTGCAAAGAAAGATTCGTTAAACAGGTTTTTGCCCGCTAAATCGTTTAACATTATTTGCATTTGCTGGCTCTTACTGTTGTAAGCGCGAACCATCACAAACTCTGTTGCAGGGTTAGGCGAAATGTTCAGGCTGCTGATCCCGGGCAATTCGTTAACGCCAACGTTACCAATTGTATAAGATGCGCTAAACCCACTTCCAGAATAATATGAATCTGATTTGAAAACAATGTATAAACCACCAAGGGGCACGGTAATCGGTTCAGGAATTTGGTTTCCGGTAAGCGATATAATAAGCTGGTTGTTGGCGAGTGAATATACCGAAACATCATCCCCAACCAAAAGATCAAACTCATCAAAAGTCAATGTAAGGTTCATTGCATATTGAGGTTGGATTTTAAATTTACAAACCGAATTGTCGCGGTAATTAAATTGCCCGCTACCATCCGAGAATGCCCCGGTTGGGGTTGTCATGGTTATTGTTCCTGCACATAGTGACGGTAACGCCGAGTTATATTCTATCAACCAACCACTATCCTGAACAGTAGCATCGGTTACAAAACGGATAAACATCTTATTGCTGGTGGAAACAACATTGGCCGGCAGGGTATTTCCTGAATAAGCTGCCAACAATGGAGCATTTTCATCTTCGCCATCATAAAAATACAGGGTGTCGCTGCCGCTAATATCGAACCTTACAAACGAAGCAGTTATTGAATTTACGGTGTCGAGTGGTGCAATAAGCCAGGTACAGGCTAAATTATTGTTATAAAGGGCTAAAGGGCCACTTCCATCTTCAAAGCTACCTTTCGAGAGTTCCAAGGTTTTTTCCGAACAGCCATAAGGATAACTTGCGCCTGGAATAAAATTCCTGACTACTGCCTGTGATGTTGTAAAGCCATTTGGATTGGAGGATGTATAATATCCATTATTGGAACCACTCCAACCAAAGTTGAAATGGAACATGGTGGAAGTACCAATTTTTTGATACCCATCGCAAACCCAGGCGTGGCCACCATCAGGACTTTGGCCTGAATAATAAATGGGCTTATTTGCATTGAGCTGTTCCAAAAGCATATTTTCCCAATTCGTAACGGTATATCCGCCCCTTGAAGTGTATTGAATTGTAGTTGAGTATTTGAAATAGGTTTTCATTGCATAAGGGACATCTGTACTGTAAGCTCCGGAACCATCAGGGGCATACATCATATTTACAGAAACGCCAGCATGATATTGCAACAACGCGTTTGCAGGGATACCTTCGCCACTTCCACTGTTCACAGTATTCTGCATGGCATCCCAGTCGTAAGCTGTTGCACCAAAGTTTGCTGTTTGTGTTCCGTAACCACTTGCATAATAACTATGTTGGCCGCTACCTGAAAGCGGGTACTTATAGTAATTCATTATCATGCTCATAGCGGTAGCTACACACCCTGCATACACATGGCCACCAGGGCCAGCAGGGTCTTCAGGGCAAAACTCGTTGTATGGGTTATCCTGGTTCCACATTGTTGTAATAAGTGGACCTAAAGTATTTGTGTCGGATAGTATCGAAAAACTCGACTTAGTGTTTGAGTATGTGTTCCATGAATTTAGGATTTCGGAAGTAGCTTGCATTGAATTGGCCCGTACAAATTTTACCTGATCAATGTACTCATATAGGAAGCCTTCAAAATTAGGGTTTGATCCCGGGGCTGAAAAAGAGCCAGAATAAGAGTAGCCTATTACCGGAGTAAGGGCATCATCTGCCGAAATCAGGATGAAACCTTGGCCATTGTTCGTAAAAACATAAATTGCAGGCTGCCCTTCGGTTTCATAAGTTGTTACATCACTTATTTTCAGATTGTCAACATCCCAACTTGATTGATGGCTAATAATGCGCTCGGCAAAGAAGTTTTTAGCAACAATGCGGGCCTGATCTTTTGTGACAATTTTTGCCATTAGAGCAGGGACTGCTACTAAAATAATTGCCAAAGTAAAAAAGAGCGTACGGATTTTCATGGTTCTTTTAAATTTTTATGGTTTAACCAGCAACAAAATTACACAAAGTATCAATATGTTTGCAAGTCCGCTTTTAAAATGCTTGTTTTCAAGTGTTAATCAGGTGTTAAAATGCAAAGGAAAAGTAAGATTTCAGATGTTTTAATGGCCGATTCCTTGATATTTGAGATTCAAAGAGCAGAGTCTGGTTAAACCATTATGACCACTTATCACCTCAGCCATTTTCGGATTTTGCTGCATATCTTGAAGGTCAACCAATTGGCTTAAATTATTTTTTGTACTTTTGCAATCTCGGTTCACATCACAACTTTTGATTCAATTAGTTGTTAAATCCTTACTTCAATTTTAACATTACCACCACAATGAAAATTCGTGATTTTATACTAATAACTTCAATCCTGATGATTTTCGGTATTAAATTATCAGCAGCTAATGCACCAATAACTACAATAGGAACTGTTACTTCATGCCCCGGTAGTTTAGTGATTGTGCCGATTACTGTACAGAATTTCACTTCTATTGGTTCAATTACATTGAGGATTAATTACAATCCACAAGTTCTTTCATATAGCAGTTTTACATCGGTTTTTAGTGGTGTTTTAGTTGGCACTACTGTGATAAACCCAACTTTGGCTCGTATTGATATCGCATGGTCTAATTATCCAGGAACAACTTTGAGTGGCATTCAAACAATCTTTAATTTAAATTTCAATTATATCAATGGAAGCACCGCACTTGTTTTTGATGATTCAGAAGGATATTGCGAATATGCCAGGTGGATAAGTGTTGAACCTGAAGTTTTAAACGATTCCCCAACAGCCAATTACTATATTAATGGCAGTATTGGCAGTAACACCCTTGTTACGCCTACATTCGCTGCTTTAGGCCCATACTGTGTCGGGGCAACCCCAGGTGCATTGGTGTTAACATCCACTAACAATATACCCGGTACATGGAACCCATCTGCTATCAGTACCGCATCAGCCGGAACTTACACTTATACCTTTACACCAAATGCTGGTCAGTGTGCAACGGCTACAACCATGAATGTTGTTGTCAACGCCAATGTTACACCTACATTTGCTGCTTTAGGCCCATATTGTGTTGGGGCAACCCCGGGCGCATTGACAGGAACCTCAACAAACGGAATTACAGGTACATGGAGCCCTGCTGCAATCAGCACTGCTTCAGCCGGAACAATCACATATACATTTACGCCAACTGCTGGTCAGTGTGCGACTACTAAAACCATGAATGTCGTTGTCAATGCCAATGTTACACCTACATTTGCTGCTTTAGGCCCATATTGTGTTGGGGCAACCCCAGGCGTATTAGTGTTAACATCTACTAACAGTATTCCTGGTACATGGAACCCATCCACGATCAGCACCGCATCAGCCGGAACTAACACTTATACCTTTACACCAAATGCTGGTCAGTGTGCAACGGCTACAACCATGAATGTTGTTGTCAACGCCAAGGTTACACCAACCTTTGCCGTTTTAGGTCCTTACTGTGTCGGGGCAACCCCGGGCGCATTGGTGTTAACATCCACTAACAATATACCCGGTACATGGAACCCATCCACGATCAGCACTGCATCAGCCGGAACTAACACTTATACTTTTACACCAAATGCTGGTCAGTGTGCGACTACCACAACCATGGATGTTGTTGTCAACGCTAATGTTATACCTACATTTACTGCTTTAGGCCCATATTGTGTTGGGGCAACCCCGGGCGCATTGGTGTTGACATCCACTAACAGTATTCCTGGTACATGGAACCCATCCACGATCAGCACAGCATCAGCCGGAACTAACACTTATACCTTTACACCAACTGCTGGTCAGTGTGCAACTACTGCTACCATGAATGTTGTTGTCAACGCCAATCTTACACCTACTTTCTCGGCTATGGGTCCATACTGTTTTGGGGCAACACCGGGCGTATTGGAGCTGACCTCAACAAACGGCATTACAGGGATTTGGAATCCAGCAAATATCAGTACCGCTTCAGCCGGAACAAACACTTATACCTTCACACCAACCTCTGGGCAATGTGCAAACACCACTACCATGGATGTTGTTGTCTACCCTAAGGTTAC
>CAJAXK010000085.1 GCA_903946925.1 uncultured Bacteroidales bacterium
CTTACAGCCAGGATACTTTACGGTTATTCGGGCATAAGGAAGCCTCAAAACCAAAAACTGTAAGCGATACAATGGTAGTTCCGCAACCAAAACAAACCGAGGTTTATCGTCCATCCGAAATACAAACACTTACAGGTCCTGGGCATAATGTGGGGTTTTATTTTGGATTCCAATCGGAATATTCGCAAATAGCCGGTTACGATGCTTTTGGCGCCGGTGGTACTTTTGCAATGATCATCAACCATAGTATTGCAATTGGTCTTTCGGGAAAAGGTTTTTTTAGCGAGCCTTATGAAGTGTCGGAAATAACCCACACGAGTCGCAATTATACCGGCGGATATGGAGGGTTTTTAATCGAACCGATAGTCTATCCTAAATTCCCTGTCCACGTTTCTTTCCCAATCCTTTTAGGGGCTGGGGCAATTTCAAGAAGCACCCTTATAAATTATTACTATCCTTACGATTATACCGAGGTACACGTCGAAGATACGGAAGCTTTCCTGATAGTAGAGCCTGCAGTTGAACTTGAGCTTAATGTTACGCGTTGGATGCGGTTTGGGTTGGGAGCCAGTTACCGGTTAACAACCGCCCTCGAACCATCCAATTTTGATACAAATCCTTTGAATGGGTTTACGGGGAGGTTTTCGATGAAATTTGGGAAGTTCTAGTGGCGTTTTGCACGCATTGTTGCCAGAAAATTCAGCATTGAGTCCACTCCGAAAAGTCTTAAAAAAAGAAAACCACGGAGGCACAGAGGACACAGAGGCACACAGAGTGTTGTTATTCAGTACTATAAACTTTGTGAACTTAGCGAAGCAATATCACGAACTCCTTTTAAATAAGCAATTGTGAGTAAACTTAGAGACTTTGTGCCTTTGTGGCGAAAAAAAACTTTTCGGAGTGAACTCAGCATTAAAGTTTTCAACATGCCATTCCTTCTGGTAAGCGAAGAAGTAAAGGATGGGATGGGGTGTTTTCCAGTTTTGCAGCAGTTTAAAGCTATCGGCCAACAACAAATTTCTGATAATATTTTTCCCTGTTATCGGAAATAAAAATCAAATGCATCCCAGGTTTCAACAGCGACACAGGGGTAAAAAAATTAGTGCAATATTGGCTTTCAGGAGCAAGATCCGATAATTATTTTCGCCATGGGCTATGCCAGCATATCAGATTAGTAAGTAACCCACTTATTCAATTTCAAGGCTTCAAATAAAATCCTTAGATTTGCAGCATATAAATATTAAGTTGGCAGCATTTTTTAAAAAACTTGGCAAGATCAAGAATCAGGACACTGGCAAGGAAATGACCTTTTGGGATCACCTTACCGAGCTTCGTAAGAGGTTGGTGCGTATGGTGTTAGCTTGGCTCATTATGACCGTTATTGCATTTGTAAACAGCCGTTTTATCTTCGATAAAATACTGCTGGCCCCAAAGGATACCAACTTTGTAACGTACAAATGGCTTTGCAAGCTTGGCGGTTTATTGCATGTTGACAGTCTTTGCCTCCCACCAATGTCGCTCACCATCATAAACCTGAACCTTTCGGGGCAGTTTATGACCGACATGACGGTTTCGATGTTTTCGGGATTAATCCTCGCTTTTCCGGTAATAATTTTTCAGCTCTGGCAATTTATTATGCCGGCGTTGTACCCTACCGAAAGGCGTTATGCACGGCAGGCCGTATTTATAATGTCGTTCCTGTTTATGGTCGGGGTGTTGTTCAGTTATTACTTAATGGTTCCATGGACGCTCAATTTCCTTGGCACTTATCAGGTAAGCACGCTTGTGGCAAACCAAATTTCGCTTTCATCATACATAAGTACGGTAACTACTACTATCCTTTCGGTAGGTGTTGTTTTCGAGATGCCGGTGGTGGTGTATGTATTGGCCAAATTGGGCATTATCACACCTGCTTTCCTGAAAAAGAACCGGAAGTATGCTTTTGTAATAATCCTTATAGTGGCTGCCATTATCACGCCACCTGATGTTTTTAGCCAAATTATGGTAACAATACCCCTTTATAGTTTGTACGAAATAAGTATATTGGTTTCAAAACGGGTAGCGCCAGTTCCAGATCCCGATTTGGAAGACGATGATGAAACAGAAAATTAGTTATAGGGCTTATGCCAGGATGGGTTCAAACCCCCAGCCGTTTCCTTTAAAGTACACCACTTCGTTAATCCCCGCTTGCTTTAGCAGCAAAAATCCTTGATCAAAAGATAGGTCAAGTTCATGTGGCTTGTGTGCATCCGAATTGACCATTACTGGAATCCGTAATGCTTTTAACAGTTTCAAGATACTGAAACCAGGGAAAGTTGTTTCCGAACGCTGTTTGTAAATCCCTCTGGTATTGATCTCCACAATAATATCGCGATCCTGTATTAATTCGAGTGTTTCATTTACCAAAAGGGTGTACCAGTGTTCGTCTTCGCTGAAAAACCGATTGCGGTTGTGCATCTTTATCTTATCCAAGTGGCCAACAACATCAATTTGTTGCGATTCTATCATTTCGTTCAACTGATGATAGTAGGCTGTTACTGCTTTTTTGATATCGCCGCCAAATAATTCGTTTAGCCCTAAGTCGTAAGTTTCAAAATCTGGGCCATCGGTAAACCAAAGGTCATCACAGTTTTGTGGTTTAACAAGGTGTATCGATCCAATAAGGTAATCGAGTTTGTATTCAGTTTTAATTTTGATGAAATTTTCGGATATCGCCGGTATATAATCCATCTCCATCCCCGAAAAAATCAAAATCTGTGAGGCGTACTTTTGTTTCAAGGTTTGCATCAGAACCAGGTATTCATCCTTGTTCTCTTGCCGGAACGAAAATTTATTTTCGAAGGGTAATGGCGAATGTTCGCTAAAACCAAGGATGTCGAACCCTTTTGCTATGGCTTCGAGTATATAATCTTCTGGCTGGGAGGATCCATCGGAGTATAAACTATGGGTGTGGTGGTTGGTGAGCATAAATTGATTTTTGATATTTTGGACTGGGTGTTATGAGGTGGCTGAAACTATTTTATACACTTTATCGTTTCTGCGAACCGGCCGCGATACAGGGAACGTAGGGTTTTCGCCTTTTAGGGCAATTTCGCATGGCTGTTCATTTTTAACCAAACCCGAAACAATTGCTTCATACACGCCGGTAGTTGGGCCAATAATCTCGATTGAATCACCATTGGATAAATCATGCGAATCCATTCGGATGTGTGCAATGCCAAGCTTTCCAAAATAGTTGGCTACCATACCGACATAAATTTTCTTTGTTGTGGCCAAAGAACCGTGTACTGGCGACCATTCACCAAGTTTGCGCCCAAGGTAATAACCTTCCCAAAAGCCGCGGTTATACACGGTTGTGAGTTCAGTATCCCAACGGTTTATATTTTCGGGTGTAAATTCCCCGTTAAAATATGCGCTCACCGCTTCGCTGTAGCAACGCGTTACAGTTTTTACGTATTCGGGCGAGCGGCCACGGCCTTCTATTTTCAGGACTTCAACACCAGCTTCCAGTACTTTATCAAGTAAGTGAATCGTTTTCAGGTCTTTGGGCGACATAATATACTGGTTATCAATTTCCAGTTCGGTATCGCTTTCTTTATCTTTAACCGTATATGAGCGGCGGCAATCCTGCAAACATGCGCCACGGTTTGCCGAAGTATTATGGTTATGTAAGCTTAGATAACACTTGCCGCTTACCGCCATGCACAATGCGCCATGAACAAATATTTCAATCTTTATAAGTTCCCCTTTTGGCCCTCGAATATCGCGTTCCTTAATTTGTCGTGTGATAGCAGCTACCTGATCCAACGTAAGTTCGCGGGCAGTTACCATTACATCGGCATACTGCGAATAGAATTTTACAGCCGAAATATTGGTAATATTACACTGTGTCGAAATATGTATTTCCAAGCCTTGTTCTTTGGCATATTCGAGAACCGCCAAATCCGAAGCGATTATGGCCGTAACGCCATTTACTTTGGCTGCATCAATTGTTGATTGTACTTCTTCAATCTCGTTGTCGAAAATAACGGTGTTCATGGTGAGGTAGCTTTTCACGTTGAACTGACGGCAAATCCGGGTAATTTTTGCCAGGTCGTCTAAGGTAAAATTCACGCTCGAACGTGCCCGCATATTGAGCTTGCCCACCCCAAAATATACCGATCCGGCACCGCCTTGTATGGCTGCCATCAGCGATTCGTATGAGCCAACAGGCGACATTATTTCAATTTGTTGTAATGGCATTATAATGTTTTTTGCAAAGGTAAAAGGAATTAGGGTTTTGATTGGGTTTTGTAGGTTTGAATGGCCAGAAACTGAAATCCTGCCTATCTACAAAATGTCCGTTCTTTTAATTAGACAAAATTTAGCCATAAGCGAGCATTGCATTTCTGATTTGGACACAAAAAAACTCCGGACAAAGCCGGAGTTATATGATTTGAGCTTTTGGAAATTATAAGGTAATACCAAGTTTTTTCTTAACCAATGGAGCTACATCTTCGCCTCCATCCGAGTAGAGTACAAGGTCTTCAACCGAATTTAAAATGTATGAGAAACTGCCTTCTTTGGCAACATCTTTAATAGCTTGTTTTGCTTTGTTTACAAAAGGGGTAATCAGCTCGGTTTGTTTGTCGGAGAGTTCTTTTTGTGCCGATTGCTGAAAAGCTTCTATACGTCCCTGAAGGTCGGTAATTTCTTTTTCTTTTGTTGATTTAATGATGTTCGACATTGTAGCAACATTCTTCTGATAGTCAGTGCCTTTCAGTTCCAATTCAGCTTGCATGGCTTGCAATTCACCTTGTAAGGATTGAACATATTTTTCCATTACAACCTTAACCGTGTCCTGGCCAGGCATTTGTTCAAGTATTTTACCAAAGTCAACATGTCCAATTTTTGTGGCTTTCTGAGCCTGTGTAGTTGCTGCAACCGAAACCAGTACAACAATTGCTAAAACTTTTAAGAGGTTCTTCATCATTTTTAATTATAGGATTTATTTGTTTTCAGGTTAAATCGGGTGCAAAGGTAACAAAAAGGCAATACGCTAAGCATCTGTAAGTTATTTTTTGCTTTTAGAAGACGGTGTTTGTTGAGGTTTGTATGTATATCCCAATTTATCAAGCACCTGCTCGCTGATATCGTATTTTGGGTTTGTGTAAATAAGGGTAGCATTGTTGGCTTTATCAAATACTACGGCGTAATTATCGGAAGTTGATATTTCGTCAATTGCATTATATACTTTTTCCTGAATAGGTTTTATAAGTTCCTGACGTTTTTTAAACAAATCGCCGTCCTTGCCGAAACGTTTCTTTTGCAGGTCTTTCCCTTCTTTCTCTTTTTTAATAATGTCGTCCTCACGTTTCTTTTTCATATCTTCGGGAAGAAGTACAGCTTCATTCTGGAAATTTTTAAACATTTTGTCGATTTCGGCAAATTTTACCTCTATCTCCTTTTGCCACTGTATCGAGAGTTCGTCGAGCTGTGTTTGCGCATCGGCATACTCCGGAATGTTGTCGAGTATATAATCTGTATTTACGTAAGCAAACTTTTGAGCCGATGCTCCAAACCCCAGGCTGAATAGTATTGCTGCGGTTAAAAGTAATTTTTTCATGTTTTTACCTCCCATGTTTTTATTAGTGATTCAGGATAGAACGGATTTTTGTTGAAGCCTTAACAAAAAACCTGCCAAACTTTTTTAATCTATGGATGAATTCATCGAGAAATGGAATTGGCCTTTGTTAGCATTTGGCGATCCTGGTATTGCATCGAAACCGTATCCCCAGTCGAGGCCAAGCAACCCAAACATAGGAAGGAAAACCCTTACTCCCACGCCTGCTGATCTACGTACATCAAATGGGGTGAAATCAGTGAATTTTGCCCAGTCGTTTCCTGCTTCAACAAAAACAAGTCCAAAAATTGTGGAATTTGGGTTTAGTGATAATGGGTATCGAAGTTCGAGCGTGCTTTTGGTAAAAAGTGTGCCACCCGGAGGCCTGGCCACAACTCCATAGTACGGGGTCATACTTTCGTTTGTATAGCCCCTGAAACCAACAAGTTGCCTGCCGTCGATAGCTGAATAGCCCGACATCCCATCGCCTCCCATGAAGTACCGGTTAAATGGTGTAACTTCAATATCGTTGCTGTATCTGCCGAGGATAGCCATTTTTGTACGTGCCATAAGTACCAAATCCCCTGCAATTTGCTGGTAAAAAGCACCACTAAGCTTCCATTGGTGGAATTCGATTAAGCGGTATTTGTCGTCATTGCTTTTTGCTGCAAACCAGTCAGGGGCTAATAACGAATAAGGTGGGGTCATTTCGAGCGATATGTTCAGTTCGGAACCGGCGCGTGCATAGATAGGTGCATCGGTTGAGTAACGGCCCAAGCCGATTGTGTACGAATAACTTTGGTACAAACCATCCTGCGACCGTCCGAAAAGCACATAATTATCTAAATTATAATGTTGGAGACTAACTGTTTGGGTTAAATTAAAATAGTTGTCGGGCCAATTGAGGCGGCGGCTGAATGCAAACGACAAGCCGGTAATGTTGTAGGCATAATACGAAGCACTTGCTTTGGAAAGGCCATTGTTAAATGCCGAAATATAGGTTGAAACGCTTAATTGGTTTGGTTTTTTGCCTCCCAGCCAAGGCTCGGTAAACGAAGCACTTGCGCTCAAATACCCTTTCCCATACGATTGCAAACGCAAGGAAAGCTTTTGGCCATCGCCCGATGGAATAGGTTTCCATGCCCCTTTTTGAAAGAAATTCCGGGCCGAGAAATTATTGAATGAAACGCCTAAAGTCCCAATAAGCCTGCCATAACCCCATCCGCCCGACAACTCAAGCTGATCGGAGGAGGTTTCTTCAACCTTGTAAGCCACATCAACGGTTCCGTTGGTAGGGTCGATGTTTGGGGTTTGAATATCAATTTTCTCCTGATCGAAGTATTTTAACTGCGACAACGAAGTACGGCTACGCAAAATATCGCTACGGCTGAACAACTGTCCGGGCCTTGAATACAATTCCCTGATAATAACATGATCGTTGGTTCGCGTGTTTCCAGCAACTTTCACCCTGTTAACATTCATTTGCCTGCCTTCGCGGATACGGATTTGTAAATCAATGGAATCGTTTTCAGCACTGATTTCAATTGGATCAATAGTGCAGGTGAGGTAACCATCGTCAACAAACAAACTCATTAGGTCAACTCCATTTGGATTGAATTGCAGGGAAGCATCAAGCTGGTCCTGATTATAAATATCACCTTTGCGTATCCCAAGCAGCAGCCCTAACTCGGTAGAAGTAAATTTTTTGTTCCCAACAAACGAAATATTGCGGTAATAGTACTTGCGGCCTTCGTACATGTGCAGGTCGATAGTTATAGCGTTACGGCTCGTTTTATAGACCGAATCTTTTATGAGCGTGGCATCGCGGAAGCCATTTTCATAGAATTTTTTAACAACAGCTATTTTGTCCTCTTCGTAATCGCTTTCGATGAATTTTGAAGATTTGAAAATCCTGAATTTTAAATTTTTACCTACAAGTTCCTGAACATAAGCGGGATAATTTTCCATATCCTTGGTGAATAGGTGGCCGAAAAAGCCAAAAAATGTTTCCTGTAATGTATATAAAGGTTTGTACGACCCCTTTTCTTTGGTTTTTTTCAGCGCCGATTTCAGTGTAAGCTCGCTCAGTTGCTTGTTTCCGATAATATTTACCTTTTCAATTTTAACGCGCATGCCTTTGTCAATATCAATAGTAAGGGCCACGTTGTTTAGCACCATAGTGTCTTTAACCTGCTTTATTTTTACGGTAGCATCAAAATAGCCTTTTCCGATATAATGCTTGATAATGGTATTCCTTATCCGTGTTGAAAGGTTATCGGTAACAACATCGCCACGGGAGATTTTGATTTTTTCGCGCAAATCATCTGCTTCGCCTTTACGTATGCCACTAAAGCTGAACTTCGAGAGCCGCGGCCTTTCGGTTAACCGGATGTCTAAGAAAATTTGATCATCCTGTACACTGGTGGCTACAATTTTAACATCTTCGAAAAGCCCTTGTTGCCATAACTTATCCATTGCCGATCGTATCCTTTCGCCCGGGATATCAATTTTATTGCCAACCTGTAAGCCGGATAAAGAAATGAGTACCGAACTGTTAAGGTATTGTACACCTGTAACGGTAATTCCACCAATGGTGTATTTTTTCGGCAGGGCGTAGTTGATATCAGGCACTTCATTACTTGTCGAAATTTGCGCCACTACCGGTATTGCAAGGATAGAAAGTAGGAAAAATAGTATAGTATAACGCTTAAGTGTCATCCTTTGCAATTTATTATTTGTTCACTTGTTTTACCAAAACGCCTCTCGCGATGTTGGAAATCAATAATAGCTTCGTATAAATCTATTTTTCGGAAATCGGGCCAAAGTTTTGGTGAAAAAAACAACTCGGTATAAGCAGTTTGCCACATAAGGAAATTGCTGATCCTGTATTCGCCACTGGTGCGTATCAAGAGTTCGGGGTCAGGCAGGTCGGGGGCGTTCAAACTTTCCGAAATCAACTTTTCATTAATTTGGCTAGGGTTTATTTCCCCGCTTTTAACTTTTTCCGCTATTTTTTTAACCGCATCTGTAATTTCCCATCTGCCACTGTAATTTAAGGCCAGAAATAAATCCATACGTGTGTTTCCTGCTGTTTCGCCCATTGCTTCTTCAAGTTCGGCCCTTACTTGTGGACTAAGGCCATTCAGGTTGCCAATTGCGCGAAGCCTGATATTGTTATCGTTAAGGGTTTTGATCTCGCTGTTTATGGTAATAACCAAAAGTTGCATCAAAGCATCAACTTCGTCTTGTGGCCGATTCCAGTTTTCGGTCGAAAAAGCATACAAAGTAACAAACTTAATGCCTAATTCTGCAGCAGCTTCAGCCGTTTCGCGAACTGCCTGCACCCCGTTGTTGTGACCAAAAACACGTTGTTCGCCACGTTGCATTGCCCACCTGCCATTGCCATCCATGATAATGGCAATATGTTTTGGCAACTTGGTTTTGTCAATAGTGTCGATCAAATTTTTGTTCTCTATCATTTTCGACAAATTTAGGCTTTTGAGGTTTACCACAAGAGCCACTTTTGTTAATTATTCTTAATGTGCAAATTGCAGGTTGTCAAACTCCTAAGTTGCTAATAGCCTTCACGTTGATGGTCGAGGCAGCGTTCTTTGCCCAACATTCGTATTTTTACCGTAACCGACACTCCTGCAAATGAATACCAATCGGTATCGCGCGAATTGCCACGTTGCATGCCATTGTTATGTGTTAGCGTTGGGTCGGAAGCTAATTCGGCTACTGTTGCTGTTGCTGAAGAGCTTCCTTGAAGATCGAGGTAAAATGTTTTGCTTACATCGTCGAGGTAATCGGTAGTGGTTCTCCTCATTCCCCATTCGGCGCCAACGCCAAAAAGTTTGCTAACACTATATTTTACCCCAAGGCCAAAAGGCATACTAATGGTGTACAAATCGTATGGGCTTGCCTGGCCTTCGGTTTTTAAAGGTTGTAATTCAACATTTGCACCTTGTACATTCCCTAAAGGTTTGAACATGGTAAAGGCTACACCACCAAACAGATACGGGGTTATGGGATGCATTTTGCTACCAATGTAATATTCAAAGAAATTAATTTCCAATTGAAGCCCGGTTTCGGTGATTTTCGATTCAAAATTTAGGTCCCTGTCAAGGTTGGCTTTGCTTATTGCATCGTCGCCAGCAACTGTTCCAAACAAACCATGAACCCTAAGCGAAATACGCGAATTAAAATTCTGCCTGTATAAAATACCAAAGGCCGGTTTCGACATACGGAATGGCATTGCTGGGTTAAGGTCGCCAACGTAATAGGTTACCCCTCCCATAATCCCTAAATCACCCGATTTTTGCGCTTGCAAAAAAAAGGCGGAAAGCATAAGAAAAAGGATGGAAATACTGGTTTTTAGCATAATTTTTGAAGAGCGCAAAGGTAATATTAATATTGATACTGGACGAATTGTGTTTTTTGGCAGCTATATACATGTTAAACAGTTAATTATACTGCTTGATGTTGTGTCCTTTTCAATTTGAGTACCCGACATTTTTGTATGTAAAAAGTAAAATGCCTGCATACCAACCTATTTCTGGTTGCTTTATAGCATTAATGGATGGTTTTGGGTTAAAGGAACCTGTTGCTTGGATGAAAGGTTTTTAATTTCGTATATCGGACCCCCAATTCAATTTAGCCCGAAGCGTAGAAAAAAAGTTTTCGTTCAAACGCTGAACGAGATTGATTTCGTAATCAGCTTTTCCTACAACCAATTCAATATCAGGGGCAATAATGGCAGTTTGCGAATCGAGACTAACCAGAGCTAGTTGGTCGCGGCTATCGACCCTGATACGGATTATACTGCTGTCGGGAATAACGACCGGACGTACTGATAAATTGTGTGGGGCAATCGGTGTAATAACAAAATTGCTCGAGTCGGGTGTAATAATAGGGCCGCCACAACTCAGCGAATAGGCTGTTGATCCGGTAGGTGTTGCCACAATTAAACCATCGGCCCAATAGGAGTGGAGCAACTGATCATTTACCCATACATGTACAACCACAAGTGAGGAATTTTCTTTTTTGTTTATCGACAGTTCGTTGAACGCAAAACTAAAATCACCAAATAAACTTTTAGGCGAAAGCAAATTGATAAGGGTCCGTTTTACGATACGGAAACGCTGATCGAGTATGTCGTCAACTGCATTTATTATTTCGCTTCGTGGAATACTTGAAAGAAACCCCATCCTACCCATATTTATTCCGGCAATAGGTATCCCCGAATTACGTACCAACCTCACCGAATGTAGCATGGTGCCATCGCCCCCTAACGAAAAAAGCATATCCGCTTTTCCTATTAAATCGGTATGTTCGTTAAAAACGCCAACTTCCTGGTTAAATGAAACATTGCCTTTTATAAAATGGTAAAAAGGTTCCCAAACCAGCAATTTGCATCCCCGGTTTTCGAGTTTTTCGATAAGGATACGGATGTATATAAGTTGGTCGGCGTTAAATTCTTTACCAAATAGGGCTATTATCACTTTTTTGAACTTTAAAGGTTTTGTTTTTTTATGAACTTGAAGCAAGTTTGTATAAAGCAGGACAAGTGGAAGCGGAAAGGAAGGCGTATTATTTTAAGCAACAAATTTAGGTTGTTATTGGGTTCAAAAAAATTTTAGTGGCTACAAATTATTTTGATGTGTGGTATTGCACTGTTGATGGGATAAAAAGCCACGGTTATTTTTCGAAGAAAATGACACGCAAACATAGGATAAACTTAGTAAAGCTCTGAAAATAAACTCTGTGTACCTTCGTGAACACCATGCTGCTTCGGCAAGCGTTCGACTTAGCTCACGGCGACGTCTAAGCACAACGCTCCGTGGTAAAAATTTGAAATTCAAATACGACAATTTACTCCGTTTTTAGCATAAATCAGTTCTTCCTGCTATGTAACGCAAGGTTTCTGTTTTTGTGTGCGCATAAATTATTCTTTCCGAAATTGAATAAATGTAAAATTTAGTTATATCATAATAAAAAATGGGGGTTATATTGAAAAAAAACACATAAAAATTAATTTAGTAACATTAAAATAGGGGGTCATTCAAAATATTATACTATTTTTGCCGAAAATATATAAAAACAAAATTTGATATGGCAACTTTACGTTTTAAGGCATTGGAGGATGCACTAAAAAGAAGACCGGTTGAGGTTAAGGCTCCCGGTGAAAAAACTTCCGATTATTATGGGCTTTATGTTTTCGACAGGATAAAAATGGAAAAGTACCTGCCGAAAGATGCCTACAAAGCCGTGGTTGATGCAGTTGACTATGGGAAACGCATTGATATGAAACTGGCTGATCAAATTGCTATGGGGATGAAAAGCTGGGCAATTAGCCTTGGTGCTACTCATTATACCCATTGGTTTCAACCACTTACCGAAAGCACTGCCGAAAAACACGATACTTTTGCCACGCCAACCGGACGGGGAACCGCAATTGAAGTTTTTTCCGGCGAGCTTTTGGTTCAGCAGGAGCCTGATGCCTCAAGTTTCCCAAGCGGGGGTATAAGGAATACTTTCGAGGCGCGTGGTTACACAGCCTGGGATCCATCGTCGCCTGCATTTGTTTTGGAAGGCACTTTAATTATACCTACAATATTTATTTCGTACACCGGCGAAGCCCTCGATTATAAAACACCCTTGCTAAAAGCATTGCATTATTTAGACAAGGCCGCTGTTGAAGTTTGCCAGTATTTCGACAAAGATGTTACCCGGGTAAACAGCAACCTGGGCTGGGAACAGGAATATTTCCTTGTTGATGAAGCCGTATTTAACGCCCGCCCCGATTTGGTTTTAACGGATCGCACTTTGATGGGCCATGCATCTGCAAAAAACCAACAGTTGGAAGATCAATATTTTGGCCAAATTCCAAGCCGCGTGCTTGCATTTATGAAGGACCTGGAATATGAAGCGTATAAATTAGGCATCCCACTTAAAACCAGGCACAACGAGGTTGCTCCCAACCAGTACGAATTGGCTCCTATTTATGAGGAAACAAACCTTGCTAACGATCATAACCTGCTAACCATGATGGTAATGCGTAAAGTTGCAGGCCGCCATAACTTTAAGGTTTTGCTGCATGAAAAACCTTTTTCTGGAATAAATGGATCGGGCAAGCACAACAACTGGTCGGTTTCAACCAATACTGGGCTTAATTTGCTTTCGCCGGGCAAAACGCCACGATTGAACCTTCAGTTTTTGACCTTCCTTATTAATACACTTGTTGCAGTTCATAAACATAATGCTTTGTTGAAAGCTTCCATTGCTTCGCCCGGGAACCAACACCGATTGGGTGCCAACGAAGCTCCGCCAGCAATTATTTCCGCATTTTTAGGCCAGCAGTTGACAAAAATGCTTGATGAAATCGAGAACAGGGTAACCGACGAAAAAATGTCACCTGAAGAAAAGACTGCCATCAAGCTCGATATAGGGAAAATTCCGGAAATCCTGCTCGATAACACAGATCGTAACCGCACTTCACCGTTTGCATTTACAGGTAACCGTTTCGAATTCCGTGCCGTAGGATCGTCGGCAAACTGCGCTTCGGCCATGATTCCATTGAACACAGCACTTGCAGTTCAATTAGTTGATTTTAAAATTGAAGTAGATTCAATTATTGAAAAAGGCGTGAAGAAGGATGAGGCGATATTGCAGGTATTGCGAAGGCTGATAAAAAAATCGAAAGCAATCCGGTTCGATGGAAATGGCTACAGCGAAGAATGGAAATTAGAAGCTGAAAAACGTGGTCTCGATTGCGAAGCCATAGTTCCACTAATTTACGATGCGTACCTTACGCCACAATCGCGTGAGCTTTTTAAACGTGCCAATGTTTACACTGACGTTGAAATGGAAGCCCGCACCGAAGTACGTCACGAACTTTACTCGAAGAAAGTACAGATTGAAGCGCGTGTGTTAAGCGATTTGGCTATGAACCATATACTGCCTACAGTAATTGAGTACCAGGCCATGCTTATCAGCAGCACCCAGGGAATGAAAAACCTCTACGAAGCATCGGAATACACTACACTTTCGGCCCGCAGGCTAAAACTTATCAAAGAAATTTCGGAACATGTCGAAAAAATTGAGGATAAGGTAAGCGAAATGATTGAAGCCCGCAAACAAGCCAACAACATTGAGGACGCCCGCGAAAAAGCCATTGCTTATGCCACGGTCATTTTCCCATTTTTCGACGAAATCCGCTATCATATAGATAAACTCGAATTGATTGTTGATAACGAAAAATGGCCTTTGCCTAAATTTAGGGAATTGTTGTTTATCAGGTAATTGCATAGTGTTTTTTGATGAAATCCAAATTGTTAACGAAAAAGCCCGGTTCTTCCGGGCTTTTTCGATTTATAACTGTCGTGAACTTATCAACATCAAAAAATTCTTTCAATACTATTTGCTGCCAAAAACCAAATCTAGAGTCGGCCACAATTGCCATTTCGGCGACACATAAGGATATTCGCCATACGCCAGTATATATCCACCCCTGATCCGCAGCGACTTGCCTAAAGCCCACATAAGCGTACCTGAATTCTCGAAAAAGAAATTATTCTCAGGACGGGTAACGATAAATGTTTGGAAGTTTTCTTCATAAAACCATTTACTGCCTAAACTTCCTTTAATAGCAGCACCCAATTTTATAGTGCTCCCTTCGTAATAATGCGCCATGCGTGGGTAAAACAAAGGCAAATCTATTGTTGACTGTGGATCGGGTTTTTCGGCCCGCAGGGCAAAAACATAACCGGCATTGGCCGATGCAAGCATAGAATTAGAAATTTTTCGGGAAACAAGTATTGAATTACTTACTGCCAGTATGAACTTGAAATCATATTCGGGCGAAATCAAGCCACCAATACCTTTGCTGCTAACCACATTTAAGAAGGGTGTAGGCACGCTCAAACTATGTTCGCTGGCTATCAAAAAATCGTTTTTGGCCCCCAAGGCAATTTTTAGCCCTGCGTTGGGCATCAACGGGAAAATAATGGCGTTGGCACGGAGTTCCATTTTAGCATTAATCCCATATCTGAACGGCTGAAAAACCCCACTTTCCCATTTCCCTTTCGGCATAAGATAAGCAGTATTGTAGCTCCATTTTTTCAACAAAGGTTCGTCCTGGGCATAAAGGGTTTGAACACAAATAAATAGGAAAAGGCTAAAGGATAATTTTCTGAACATCGTTTCTGGTTTTATTCCGCTAACAGTATTTTTAAGAAGCTTAGTTTTTTGTTGCAAGTAGTAGGATTATAGCCGTATATGTCTGCAAATTCTGCTTACGTCATTTACTGCTTTATTCCTTTATTAAAACAAAGTCGGCACTAACAGGGGCATGATCCGATTCGTTGAAAAACTCCTGATGGGTTTTTGCAGAACCGTTGCGCCAACGGTGATTGGTAAAAAGGTAATCGAGAGTGCGATCCCAGGAATGTTCGGGTCGGGTGGTATGGGTAAAACAAGCTTCCTGGTTCTGCTGATAAAATGAAAGCGGGAAAGCGCAATTGTAAGCTGAATAAATTGGCTGCAACCATTCTGTTTCGGGGGTATAGTCGCTGCCTGGTTTGTGGGCTGGGTCATCGCCCGGTTGATGGAACGATTCGCCTGGGCACATATCTTCGTAACAAAAATCGGTAGAATCGCTTCCGGGAGGTAATTCGTTTAAGTCGCCACCAGCAACAAAATACTCGCCCGCAATATCCAACTTGTCCATTTCGGCTTTAAACTCTTCGTAATGTTTTTTCTTTGTGTCGTCTGTCGCAAAAGCAGAAGCATGGATATTTAGTAGTGGGACCTCCTTGAAACCTGGAATTTTAACCCTGGCCGAAAGTATGCAAGAGTGCAGGTAAAAATAATTTACGATACCCGATTGATCGCCACGGGTTGCAAGGTTAATGCGTTTGGCATCGGTAAGTGGCCATGGCGAAAGGATTACAAGCCCCATATCCATTCGGCCAAGGCCATCACTTGGGATAAACTCCGATTTCCATTCCGAAACATACGCAGCATAGTTAAAATAGGTTTTATCCAAAATGTATTGGAGCTCATCAATATACGCGGTACGGTTCGATTTTACATCACATTCCTGAAGGAATAGTATGTCGGGCCGAACCTCGTTTATTCGGGCAACCACTGCATCAAGCCCGGGAATTACCTCTTCTTTCTTAAAAACAGTATTGTCACCACAAGCATCGCCAAACCAAGGTTGACGTCCAATCCCAAACCTAATGTTCCAGGTCATTACTTTAATTGTAGAATCGGGTGGGAGAACAGCAGATTTTTGCCCCTTGGTGTACATCACAGCATCTTCCACATCATCGAAACTTGTTGCCAATGGCTCACATGAATTGAAAAAAAGGAGCAACAACGGCAGGATTAGGATGATAAATGGCTTTTTAAAGAAAATACTTCTCATAGTTCATCTGGCTTAGTTTACCAAAAGTACCTAATGATTGGATACGAAGGGCTAAAAGGGCAAAGATTTTATCATCCCACTTTTTAAATTTCTTAAAAAGCATTGATTCCCTTTCTTTTATACAATTATTTTGCGAAATAAATTGCAGCAACACCAATACCAATTGCAACAACTGTCCATCTTAAAACCACTGGTTTTATTAAAGTTGTTGTCCTTCCGCCAATATTGCCCCCGATAATGGACCCGAAAAACATAACGGCAACAAATGGCCAGTTAACCAAATCGGAAAAACTAAAATAAATAGCTGCCGAAACATTTATGCTAAGGAACTGTAACGAATTAAATTAATTATTATGTGGCTTGATTTGGCTTAATTTTGTAATTCCATTCTCCATGGAAATCATTTTTCTCCAAATCAATAGTTTCCATTTCTTCTTCTGTAATTTTAATACCTGTATCATA
>CAJAXK010000086.1 GCA_903946925.1 uncultured Bacteroidales bacterium
AGGTTCCATCCTTAACCTGACGGCGGTACAAGGTTGTTGCTGTGAGGTTTGCAGGAGGGTCGTAGGTAGATGTAATGGCATTTAAGGTAGTAGGTGAAGTAAATCCAATATCCGTACTGCTTTGCCACTGGTAGGAAATAGTACCATTGCCACCGCTGCCTGAAATGGAATCGCCGATTTGTGAAGGATCGCCGTTGTAGCATATTGTTTCGCCAGATTTTTTTATGTTTCCGGCAGTAAATTGAGGATATACCGTTATAGTTACTGGCGTTGTATAGTCCGAATAGCAGGTGATGCTGTTGTTTGAAACAGTCCTGCGCTTGTAACTGGTAGTTGCCGAGAGGGTGGGGGGCTGGTAGGTTTCATCAGTAGCTCCGTCAATTGTTACATGACTTCCGGTGGCATTCGTCTCCCATTCATACGAAATGGTTCCTGATCCGGTTCCTGCTGTGGAGGTTAGCATTGTCGGAGAGGTACCGTAGCAAATGGCCTGGGCCGACCCAATCGTTCCTGCTGTCATTGCAGGGCGAACGGTAACATTAGCGTACCCACCTGGTGTAGCACTGCAAGCTCCACTTTGCACCACTGCCCTGTAAGAGGTTGTTGTTATGAGATCGGTAGCGGTATTGATGGTACCGGTATTTGTAATATTGTACCAATTGTAGCCGCCATCGGTAGTGTATTGCCATTTGACAACGTTACCTGTTTGGCCATAAAGTGTCAATTCGGTGCTATTGGTGCCGTTGCATACTATGGCTCCCCCCGATACATTGCCACCGTTCGAAGCCGGGTCAACAGTAACTTTCCAAACTCCGCCCGAAGACGTAAAAGTGGTGTTGCATGCCCCATCTTTTGCTTGACGGCGATACCAGGTGGTTGCGGTAAGGTTTGCAGGCGGGTCGTAACTGGCTGCATTTGTGGCAATATCCGTAGGTGTGCCTGTAAAACCTGCGTTTGTGCAGCTTTGCCACTGGTAGGCAATATAAGCATCGCCACCACTGGCCGGAATGGAATCGCCGATTTGTTCAGGATTGCCGTTGTAGCATATTGCTTCGCCAGATTTTTTGATGCTTCCGGCAGTGAACACCGGGCGTACCGTAACTTTCCAAACTTGGGCCGAACTCACGAAAGTAAGTTCGCAAGTGGCATCTTTTGTTTGTCGGCGGTACCAAGTGGTGGCTGTGAGGTTTGTGGTTGGGTCGTAGCTGGCTGTATTGGAACCTATGTCTGTTGGTGTGGTAAACGCTGCGTCCAGGCTACTCTGCCATTGGTAGGAAATGGTGCCTTCGCCACCGCTGGCAACAATGGAATCACCGATTAGTACTGGATTACCGCTGTAACAAATAATTTCACCCGATTTTTTGATGCTTCCGGCATTGAAAGCTGTACGGACAGTAACTTTTACAGCAGTTGTGGCCAGCCAATCGCTTGCGCAGGTAGCTTTTGCAAGGCGGCGATACCAGGTGGTTACTGTAAGCCCGGTTGGCGGGTCGTAGGTTTCTGATGTCCCGTTTGGCGAAATATCCGAAAATCCGGCTTCGGTGGTTGCATCGATGGTGCTGCTTTGCCATTTATAATCGAGGGAACCGCTTTGCCCTGTTGGAGTTGTACTGGTAAATGCAGCGGGATCGCCACCACTGCAAATGGTTTGGGCAGCACCTATGACACCACCCGTAGAAGCGTTGAGGCATGGCGGATCTATCCCAAATTTATATTCAAAAGCCCCCATGTCGATGGGTCCCGTGGTGGCGGCATTGGTTTTTAATACTTTCCGGCCAAAACCGCTTCCGCGAATATCGGTTGTAAGGCTATTATACGCATCGTCGCCAACATCCACACACGGCGATGAGCCTACTATGCGGCAATCTCCAATACTGGGGTTCACCATTTGTGGGTCGATTGTTATGCAATTGCTTGATGTAATGATTCCGCCATTATCATTAGTTTCATTTGCATAACACGAAAAATTCAGCGTTGCATCGCCATAAATCTGTTTGCTTGTTGAAGAAGCACCTCCGGTATTGCCCCATATAATACAATTGTTGAATGTAGGCGAGGCCAACATATTATAGACAGCACTTCCATTACCCGAGGAAGTATTATTTGCTATAGTAGTGTTCACAAACAGTGGTTTGCACATCCTGTTATACATACCTGCCCCTACGCCGGATGATGCTATATTGTTTGTTATCAAACAATTTATAAATGTAGGCTTACAAAGTATAGAAGATTGGTAGTTTTCTATACCCCCTCCACCGGCATAACTTTGATTGTTGGTAATAATACAATTTCTAAAAGTAGGGCTGGCACCATCATTATACATCCCCCCACCATACTGTGTACCAAAAGCTCCTTTTATAGTAAACCCATCCAGTACACTTGCTGAAGTTAAGTAGGAGACTAAGCCTACATTATAAAATACATGGTAACAGTTCTCGACTGTACCTGTCCATGGAGATACAGAATAATTGTCATTACCATTCAAATCGCCACTTAGGATAGTTTCGTTTGCTTTACCCATCCCAAAACCTAAACGTTCGCTTACTGCGGATTCTGTTCCCGCAAAACCTCCATAAATCTCAACACCTTCCACCATCTGGAAAGTTGCAAATCTCGCACCCGTTCCACCCACTTGTACCGAAGGTTGGTATGTGCCTGATGCTACCCATATCTGGTCGCCTGATCGTGCCGTTTCTAAAGCTTTTTGTAAAGTTAAGAAAGCATTTGCCCAGATTGAACCATCGTTTGAGTTGCTGCCCGTAGTTTTAACATAGTATTTGTTGTGCGTAAATACCTGGTAGTTAAAATGTGGGTATCCGTTGTTTTCGGTATCAATATTCCATATTGGGATGGATGCAAAATCCCAATTGGTAAATGTGGCTTGTGTTTTCATTTCGGCAGTGGTTTTACCCGTGCCTATCGCACTGCTTGCCCTGCCTGTTGTTTCGGTGTCCCAGAAACAATCGTTTACAGTAGTACATTGAAAACTGCGCCCTGCCAGACCACCGAGGTTTCCTACACCTAAGACTTCCCCTGTGGAATAACAGTTTGTAAAAGGAATTCTCCATGCCTCCCCAACTAATCCACCGACATAGTAATTTCCGGAAACAATTACCCTTGAATAACAGTTGGAAATTGAACCACCGATGATACCAAGAGGGTTAGGGATATTAATACCACCAAATAGCCCTCCTGTAGTATTATACCCTTTAATGAATCCGGTTGTATAGCAGTTTTGTATGGTCGAAAGATCTGCCTCACCTGCCAAACCACCAGTGTTGCTATTGCCTGAAATATTGCATTCCACACCCAAATTTTTTATAGTTGCACCATTAATCCAGCCAAACAGTCCAGAGTAGTCTCCAGTTGAGGTAATCCTATAGATATACAGATGTTTAATTTTATGCTCACTACCATCATAGTTACCGGTAAATTTGGTGGTTGAATTACCAATGGGCACCCAACCTTCGCCGGTTGTAAAAGCAATTAAGTCAATATCCGCTGTTTGGATAAAATAACTGCTGAGGAAATTGCGCACATCGTTCAATTGTGCGGCGGTTGAAACCTGATAAGGGTTTCCAGAAGTACCATCTCCTCCATCGAAGGCTGCGCTTACCCATCCACAGATGAGCAGGAAAACTAATGTTGTAATTGTTTTTTTCATGGTTTTCTTAATTAGGGTTAAATTATTGTGGTTAGATGTTAAATTTCTTTTCTTTTAATTGTTCCTGCAGTTGATCAATTTCTTGTTTCATCCTGATTCTTTTTTCCTTGATCTTTTTTGCTTCCGTTTTCAATTCATCGTTTTTTTTATCGATGGAAGCTTTATTTTTTTCGCTTTTCATTTTACTAAACTAGATATGCGAATTTACCGCTGCAAATAGTGTCGATGCAAATTTTTTGGCTTCAAAGAATTTGACAAAAACTTGACATTTTGAAATTAGAGGAAAAAGAGGAGTTCTTTGCAGTTTATGTATAGTGCTAACTATTAGCTATTTATCAATAAAACGCATTTTAGGGGTAAAAACAGATGTTGGGATTTCAGTTTTGAGGGGTCTGAATTTTGATTATAATATAGAATTTATCCTGCTTAAATATTTATATAAAACACAAGCTGATTTGTATGCCAAAATTAAAGCAAGCTGCCAATTGAGCCTACAATTTGTTTGTTAAATAACTAATTCCGGTTGGGGATCAGAAGGTGGAAAGGTAAGAAGTCAGATTTTCTTCTCTTTTTAAATTTAATTTAGTTCTTAAACGATGCCGAGCCATTTCGATGGCACTGGGTGCTTGAAAGGTAAGCTCGGCAATTTCTTTTACGCTTAAATTCATCCTGAGTAAAATACACGATCTATGTTCGCCTGCTGTGAGATTTGGATGACATTCGTTTAGTTTCTTAAAGAAATCTTCATGGCTTTTATGGTATTGTTGTTGAAATTCAGTCCATTTTTTCGAATGAACTTCAGAGCTTATCGCTTTAATGATTTCGTTTAATTTATCCTGTTGGTCTATTGTTATGAGTTCTTTATTCAAAGCCTGAACTTTAAAAAGGATAACAGATATAAACTCGCTATTATGAGAAATCAATAACATTTTCGACAGCAATAATTTTTGGTTAGAATCTAGTTCTTGTTTTACTAACATAGCTTCCTGTTCGTGGTTAATACGTAACAATTCATTTTTATTGAGCTCCAACAACTGAGTATTTTGAATTTGCTCTGATAGCAATGATCGTTGTACTGCGTTTTTTGATCTCAACCATAGTGCATATAAAATAGCTAAAACGATAAGTAAGGATGCAATTAAAATATAAATCAAATACCTGTTTTTAAGTAGCTCTTTGTCATGCACAATAGTAAGCAATTTGATTTCCAGGTTTTTCTTTTCGGTTTCGTAAAGGGTTTGGTATTTAGCTATGGCATCCTTTTGCATGCCGGTCTGCATACTATCGTTCATAGTGTTCCAGAGGGTATAATATTTCGTGGCCGCTGCCGAATTATCCAGTGCCAGGTAGCCTTCGAACCTGTCGTTATACAATCGTAAGATATCGATGGTAAGCTTGTTTTTTTTTGCAAGCTGCAGGGCCTTTTCAAAATACATATCTGCATCAGCCTGATCCTTCCGGATTACCGCTGTTTTGGCCAGCATATTCAGGCTGTAGATTTGCCCCTTCAGTATGTTGTTTTCCTGAGAACTATGCAACACCTCTAAATATATGTTTTCGGCCTCGGCCATTTTTCCTTTGCTCTTCAGGTAATTGGCATAATTGAATTTGACGGGCATCAGGGCCATTTGGCTGCCGCTTTCTGCCAGCTGAGCCATAGCCTGCTTGTAATAATAATAAACGGAATCTGGATTTATCCGTTTGTAGGCAATGGCCATATTGGAATAATCGAGCCCGACATCAATCTGCTTGCCCAGGTGCTTGTTTATTTCGATGGCACGCAGAAACATAGGGATAGCTTTGCGTTGAAATTGCTGGTTGGTCAGCAGGTTTCCCATGCTCCGGTATGCCTGGGCCTGGTTTGCCGAATCACCTGCTCTCTGGTAATACAAGGCTGCGCGGGTAAAGCACTGCATGGCGCTGTCCGATTGATTGCAGCCCAGGTAATAATTGCCTGTATTTAACAGGAACCTGGCCTGTTGCAGTGTGTCGTGCGTCCTTATAGCCAGCCCCATGCCTTTGCGGAACCAGTAAGCAACGGAGTCGTTCGATTTCATTTCAAGAAAAAGGGAACCCAGCAGGTAACTCGCCTGTATCATCTTCGCGGTATCTCTCAGTTGAAAAACCTGGGCACGCATCAGGGTATAATATCTTAAGGCCGAATCATTTTTTCCTGATAGTTCAAACGCTTTGCCTCTCAACCGGGCTGCGTCGGCCATATGTTCGGCACCCGGTTTTTTGCCAGCATAAAGGAATAGCACTTCTGAAGCCTGAAGGGCACTATCGGCATTGGTTTTAAGCCCGGAATTTACTTTGCTCACCAAAGAATCGAATATGGGGTCAGGGCCAGAAGTTTCAGGTTGTTTGCACTGTTGAAAAAACAGGATCGAACATAAAAATAATAGCAAAGCCATATACTTTGATGTTGGTAGCCTTTTTGAAGGGGTATTAAAAATACGCATCAAAATATATTTTGCTGAAATGAAGAATGAACAAATGTATGATTAATACACAGACAAATTCAAAAAACCGACATTTGTTAAATTTTCCCTTTCAACCGGTTTTTACAAATCTCAAAGAGGCATTTTTTGTGGCAAATTAACCCATTAACATTCAATGCTATTTTTTCAAAACATAAAAGCCGGGAGTCAGCCTACCGCCAAACCCCGACTTTTTACATTCAATTTACACTAAAACCCTTACGGCGCAATCGTAATCCACTTTGTAACCGTTGTTGAGCAACCAGTTGAGGGATTTGTTTCCGTAACCCTTACATACCCCGGATTAACAATACCACATGGGAAATCCCAGGTTAATGTGAGACAGTTTCGGTATGGGAAACAAAGTTCGGGGTTACCGTGGCTGGCATTCCAGGTGTAGCTGTTGCCGGGGTTGTAAGGTGTGGAGTAGGTTACAACCTGTCCCTGGGTTACAGTGGAAGCACCAGTAATTTCGGGGGATGGTGATATGGTAACTTTCCAAACTCCGCCTGAGGCCGTGAAAGCTGCGGTGCAGGTTCCATCCTTAACCTGACGGCGGTACAAGGTTGTTGCTGTGAGGTTTGCAGGAGGGTCGTAGGTAGATGTAATGGCATTTAAG
>CAJAXK010000087.1 GCA_903946925.1 uncultured Bacteroidales bacterium
CACAAATAAGGTTAGTATGTAGAATCGCTTCATCATCAAAGTTTTAACGTTACCTGAATTTTTCATATTTCTTTAAAAGCTCGTCCTTTTTAGCCAACGAAAAGTCTTTTTCAGCTGCAATGGCCTTCTTGTAGTATGATTCCAGAGATTCAAGAACTTTTGCTGAATCGTATTCCTTGCTCGAAAACAATGCGATGGAAGTCCCAGAAATATTCGAATTGTTTACAACCAATTTGGGATCCGAAAAAACTGCATCGAGGAAATAAGCACGTTCAAAAAAAGTGGGCATTTGAGTTAGGTCGGCAGAAAAATAAGTGTTTGTTGCATCTGTTGATGTTATAGTTGCAAATGCCTTTGAAGCACTGCTAACTGTGTTAGCTTGCTGACAATAAACAAAGGAGGGAAGGATAAAAACAAGAACAAGTACAATATGTTGTAATCTTGTTTTTGGAAAGAAAAAGGCCGTGAATTTCATGCTGTGTAAATTGGATTTCAAAAATAGGGATAATTTTGAAAATGAGCAACTTTTGTCCAGAATTTACAGTTAATGGCAACTCATAACAAATGAATTCAACGGTGATCTTGTGAGTATTGACTGCTTTTATACAAATATTGGGTCATACCGATCTTTGATATGGAATCTGAAAAGATGTTTATATACTCAAATATTGATTCCTCTCCGAAAACGCTAAAAAAAAGAAAACCACGGAGGCACTGAGGACACAGAGGTACACAGAGTTTTGTTAATAAATAGGAATATGAGCGGCATGGAGCACCCAGCGATTATTGCCGGTTGATAAATTCCATAAGCCTTTAGTGTCGGGGCGGCTTTTCAGTTACCCCGACACTTTTTTAAAGCAAATAATAAATATTTATTGGTAGTTGGTTATATGAGAAAGTGGGGTATATTTGTTGATATTTGCAAGTTACCAGCAATTATATTTGACCATGCGAAAATTGACAATTTTAGTGTTTTTGACATTAATTTGCGGAGTTGCAAACTCGCAAAATATTTATTCTGCATTACAATTAAATCAAGAAAGAGAATATAAAACTAGAAGACCAAAGAAAATTGTCGAGACTAACATTTTCTTCAATGAGAGCGGCAAACAAGTTGACAAAAATGAAAAGACATTTGATGCAGCTGGTATGTTGTTAATTGAGGAGCGTTTTGACGAGACTGGTAAAATAAAAGCTAGGTTGTCATACAACAATGACACTGTAAAGCGAATTATACAGTCAAGAACTTTTGAAAGGTGGAATCAGTTTGGGTCCTCCAAAGAAACTGCTTTTTACAGTTATAATTCGAATAATTATCTGGTAGGCATTGCAGACAAAGACAGTAATGGGAACATTCTTTGTGAATCAACTCTTATTTGTAATGACAAAGGTCACCCAATACAAATCTCATTATTTGACCGGAATGGCTACTTATATGGAATAGAAAAAGCAATTTATCTTTATGACAGGAACAAATGTATTACTTCAGTTATTTCAAATGACGGCAGCATACTTTCAACTGACACAATTACTATAAGTTACAAGAATGCATATTTGATTCCCAGCGCGAGAGAAAGATATAATGCAAATGGTGACGAAGTTAGCTGGACAAGACAAAATCAAAATGGAACTGAAATTTTAATGGAAGAGGAATATATTTATGACGAGTATGGAAACTGTACTGAAAATAAAATTTATGAAATAACAATTAAGACGAATGGCAAACAAAAAAAAGAAATTGACAGAATATTTAAAAAGGAATATATTTACTGACAGAAAAGAATAACTGCTGGTAATAAATAGGAATATGATCATCACGAAGTGCCCAGCAATTATTATAGGCTGTTAAATCCCATAAGCCTTTAGTGTTGGGGCGGCTTTACGGTTACCCCGATACTTTTTTAAAGCAAATAATAAATATTTAGTGGCAATTGGTTATATGAGAAAGTGGGGTATATTTGTTGATATTTGCGAGTTGTCAACAAGCATAAAACCGCAACTCAAAAAAAATAGAAATTATGAAAAAATTATTCTTAATTGTTATATCTTTTGGCTTATTAAGTCAAATTTCTGCTCAACAAATTAAAGTTTTTCCTGTTTTTTTAGTCAGCAGTTATCAGAATTTTCATGCCAGTATTGGTTATGGAATTGGTTATGACATAATTTCAAAATCAAAAAATAAACTTGGTTTTACTTTTTCTCAAAGTTTTAACTCTACTGATTATAGTTACATATTCTCTTCAGGTGCTGATGGGAAAGATTATTACAGAGATGTAAAACCCCAAAATCAAAAATTATCATTTTCAACTTGTTATAGCTTTAACATAAAGAATAGTCCGAAATCCGACTTTTTCATTGGGCCAAAAATCGGAATCAATTATTTCAAAATAAATGAATCTATTGTTGAAAGAGAGGTAAATGAAAGTGAAACTCAATCTTACACAAATAAGTATTGGGAAAACAACAAAATCGGGCTGGGATTATCACTTGAATATGAAAGAAATGTTCTCTCCGATAAACTTTCTTTATCTTTTTCAACAGAACCTGAACTAATTTTCTTTTCAAAATTTGGACTAATGGGATCAAGTGAACCTCCCATTATTGGATATTTAAGTTTCAATTTAAATGTAATATTTAATCTGACAAAGAGTAAATCAACCGAGTGAAATCAATGCCTGCAGGTAATAAATAGGAATATGAGCGGCATGCAGCACCCAGCGATTATTACCGGTTGTTAAATTCCATAAGCCTTTAGTGTAGGGTTGGCTTTTCGGTTATCATACCACTTTTTATACAGAATAAATATTGGCAAGTGTGGGTGTAATGGGGAATGGGATATATTTGTTGGGATAATCGGGTTAGTGGCAAGGCTATTCGGACAAATGCATAACCGGACAATAATCAGGGTATGTTTTTAAGCTTGAATTATCCCAAAATTTGTGAATTGCGATTTACGAATTACGATTGTTTTTCAGTGAGTTAGATTCGTCAATTGTAACTCGTCAATCGTAACTAATAAACAAGCCCGACTCTATGGACAGACTCTAATTAGCAGCAACAATAGTATAAACATAAGTAAACTATTTTGTTCCTGTAATTGTTATAAGCTCGACCTGACAAGGTTTCAATTCATTTTGTGATGAGAAATTGCATCAAAATTTTAATAGTGTTAATTCCGTGCCTATCCCTTTCGGCCTGTGCACAGCAATCAGTCCCTAAAAACAACACTTCAAAATCAACCATGGATACATTTGAAATAAAAAAGAGCGACGAAGAATGGCGCAAGTTATTAAGCCCGGTACAGTTCAACATATTGCGAGAAAAAGGCACCGAACGCCCCTACACTGGCGAATACGATAAATTTTATGAAGAGGGGACTTATTTTTGCGCTGCCTGCAGTACAGAACTGTTTACATCAAAAACCAAATACAATTCGGGATGCGGCTGGCCTGCTTTTTATGAGCCTTCGGTAAACAAAAATATTGTAGAGAAAAGGGATGTAAGCCACGGCATGGTGCGCATAGAGGTTATGTGTGCCAAATGTGGCGGGCATCTCGGGCATGTTTTTGAAGATGGCCCACCACCAACCGGTTTGCGCTACTGCATCAATTCAGGTTCCTTGCGTTTCGAAGCAGGTAAAAAGAAATGAAACAGAAATTAAATTGCTTATATCTATTCAGGGGTTTACCTTTTAAGGTTTAGGTTTTTGGGGTTGGGTGTTAGGGTTCACCATCTTATGTGATATTGGGGATTAAAATAAAGCATTATTTGACTTAACAAAGCCCTAAAAGCCTAAAGCCTGAAAGACTGAGTCAATCAATGCTGTATGCTTTTCAACTTTCAGGTACAGGGTAATTAGTTACAATTGCTTTACCACCAACAACAACCCAATCATTTCTTTGATTCGGTAATCCGTTTTTCAACCGATTCCGTTGTGATATTCCACAAGCCCATCAATAGGTGCTTTGATGAATCTTCCGGTTTTTATGCCAAATTCAAGTCCAACTTCGGTTAGTATGTCCCTGTAATGATAGGCCACCGAACCAACAAAATGGACTGGCACTTCTTTATGTTTCGCATAACAGCATATCTGATATTTGAAAAAAGCCCTAAAAGCCTCAGAGATTAGATTATAAATATAAGGATGCTCGCGGTTGTCGTTTATAAACTTACTGAATGAAGCCAAAAACCTGCTTGGTGCTGATTTGGTATAAACCGAATCGAGGATGCTTTCGAGGCTTTTCGGGTACATTTCCTTGAATTTCTTTTCAATTTCGGCGGGTAATTCTTTGTGGAGGTAAGCCGAGAGCAATTGTTTGCCCAAATAAGCGCCACTTCCTTCATCGCCAAAAAAATATCCAAGCGAAAAAATACCTTCTTTAATTTCTTTGCCATCGTAGTAACATGAATTTGAACCCGTGCCAAGAATTGCGGCTATTCCTTCATCATCGCCACACAAAGCATGGGAAGCAGCTAATAAATCGTGGCTGATAAAAAGCCTGGCATTAGGGAATATTTTCTCAAATGCGGTTTCAACTATCTGGTTTTTAATAGGTGACGAACATCCAGCCCCATAATAATAAACTGCGCTGACGCCCATATTGTCAATAAAAGGCTGGAGTTCTTTCCACAGGATTTCTTCAATATCGTCGCTTCCAACCAAATAAGGGTTAAAGCCAGGGGTTTGTACTTGTTTGTATTCCCTTCCGTCTTTAATTAGGCGCCAGTCAGTTTTGGTCGATCCTCCATCGGCAATAAGTATCATGTTTTTAAGGGGTTAGGGGTTGGGGGTTAGGGTTTGGTGTTGAGTTGTTGAGTTGTTCAAGGGTTCAAGGTTCAATGCTTCGCGTTCGTTTGTTCAGATGTTCGTTTGTTCAATTATTCTATTGTTCAATGCTTCGCGTTCAAGGTTCAATGCTTCGCGTTCGTTTGTTCAAATGTTCGTTTGTTCTATTATTCTATTGTTCATTTATTCTATTGTTCAATGCTTCGCGTTCAAGGTTCCATGCTTCGTGTTCGTTTGTTCAGATGTTCGTTTGTTATATTATTCTATTGTTCAAATGCTTAACCTCAACGTTCAAAAAATCGGAAGTATTTCTTAAACCCATCATTTTCAAATTTTCAAATTCCCAAATTTTCAAATTCCCACATTCCCAAATTCCCTTCCTCACAAAATCATCTCAAAAATCCGGGGTGCAAAAATAACAATTCCAATGATGGCTGCAAGTATAGCGGCAATAAGCACGGCACCTGCGGCTACGTCTTTAACTTTCCCGATTTCGGAATCAAATCCGGGATGAAGCTTGTCGGCAAATATTTCGATAGCTGTATTTATCCCTTCGAGGCTTAAAACCAGTGCAATGCATAGAAGTATTACAACCCATTCCGAACTGCTTATGCCGAACGCTAAACCTGCAACAAGTACAATAAAAGTTATCCCAAGTTCAATCTGCGCATTTGCCTGGCTCCTGAAAAGCAATAAAATGCCTGAAAATGCATTTGAAAAACTTGCCAGAAATTTCCTTGAAAAAGTTTTCATCATTAATGGATTGCGAATTGTTTCGGCTAACCGCGTGTAAAAACCCAGTTATCGCTTTTTGAAAGTTCGTGGTTGAAACGGTATCCATCATCATCGAAACCAACCAACATTTCAAAATCGATGATAGCGTTTTGGATTATATAACGGCTCATCATGCCACGTGCCCTCTTTGCAAAAAATGAAACCATCGCATATTTGCCGTTGTTCATGTCCTTAAATGTTGGAGTGATGATGCGGGCCTTAAGGTTCTTTGTGTTAATTGCCGAAAAATATTCCTGCGAAGCCAGGTTGATAAGTACATTGCCACCTGATTCCTTGATCCGCTTTTTAAGTTGGACTGTTATGCGGTCGCCCCAAAATTTATAGAGATTTGTGCCTTTTGGAGTTGCGAAGGCCGTTCCCATATCAATGCGGTATGGTTTTATAGCATCAAGCGGCCGTAATAAACCATATAGTCCAGAAAGGATTTGCAAGTGATCATTAGCAAAAGCTATCTCCGATTCCGAAAAATCTTTTGCTTGCATTCCATCGTAAACATCTCCATTATAGGCAAATAGGGCTTGCTTTACAGGAGCAGACTTCCAAGTAGTATATCTTTCCGAATTTAATTGGGCCAGCTTTGGCGATATACCCAACAAATCAGCAAGTTGCGTTGGATTTAATTTCCCCAATTTCGCAGCAAGATAGTCAGCATCCTTTTGGAAAATTGGGGTTGTAGAAATTTTGCAGGGCGCATCGCTCTCAAAATCAAGCGATTTAGCCGGGGAAATAATTGCAATCATTTAAAATTTATTTGGCAACATGAATGGTGATTTCCTTCAAGCGTTGCTCAGGGGTGAGCTTGGTATAAACATCGCTTAGTTTGTAAACCACCCCATGTTTGGTGAAAACTATGCTTATCATGTTTATTGCCACAAATCCCGCGATTATGTTTTCGGCTGTTTTGCTGTTGATGTTAGCAAGTTTGCAATATTTGGATTGAGTTATGGATGGCTCTTTTTCAAGATAATCGAGCAGGAATTTTTCGCTTTCGGTGAATTTGATGAACGTGCCGGTTTTCAGGTTTTTCCATTTATAGGCTTTCAGCCAAACACTGTTTACCGGATAGTTTTCGTCGTTAACTCGGATGTATATCAGGTATTTATCCTTTTCAACTGGGGCAGTATGGAGAATTCCCTTTATGGCAGGAACAATAATTTCGAGCACACGTTTCTGGTTTACAGTCCACTCTTTAACCTCAAAAGGTACAATCGGTTTGGTAAACATTTCGGAGGCGGCTTGTATCATATAGAATTCCTCTTCGGACCTAACACCGGCAATTGATCCGTTATCTTTTACACCAATCAGCAACCGGCCGCCATCGGTATTGGCGAAAGCCGCAAGTGTGCGGGCAATTTTGCGCGAGTCGTTTATCCCAAACTTAAAATCGAGTTGCTGATGTTCGCCTTCGGCAATTAATTTGCGGATATAGCCTTCGTTAGGTTCTGCTTCTTGTTGTATTCGGGCGTGCTGTTGCATGGTGGAGGGTTTAGGGGTAAGTGGTTAATCTTTCAAATGACTGTTTTTCGTCATAAAATCATAAAATGCCGCCTTGAATTTAGGTCAAAGTGCAAAAGTCAAAGTGCAAAAGTCAAAGGTTGTCGAGTCAACCTTATTTGGGGCTCCATTTCAATTTTTCAAAATAAGACCGATGCCATCAATCCTGTAATTAATTTTTTGTGTTTATCAGTAGCCTTAACTTTGACCTTTGATTTTTGACCTTTGCACTTTGACTTATTTCTTTCTTGTATAGTTGGGGTTGGGGAAAAGTAAAATCTATTTTTCAGTACAAGGGTTTAGGCATAAATGGAAGTTTATCTCCCTAAACCCCAAAGCCTAACACCCAAACCCTATTTAAACCTAGGAAGCAAATCCTTCATCATATCTTTATGAACCATGAAGTCCATTATTTTTAGCTTTACATAATCTTCGTGGAAAAAGTAATATCCAAAATTCAGGTTCTTTTCTTTACCACCTGTCCGGCTTCCGGCACCCGAATCTTTAACCAAAAACCAGGTTACACCGTCTTTTTCCATGTAGCCTACAATGTGCAAACCATGATCGTCGGTTGTTGTTTCGTTGCTAAAACGGAACTGTCGCGCATTTTCATCAATGGCGGCAGAAGGAATATCGAATGATGGAACAACCGCCGCATTGGCCTCGCGTGCAAGGAAACCTGCTTCGGAAACATCGCCGCCAATTGCCAAAGTATAACCTGCTTTTATCGATTTTTTAACAACTGCCATGTACTCATCGAGCGGGATATTGTAGTAATGAGCATCGTGCCACCAATTGTCGGGAACCTCATACTCAACCAATTCCCAATATGGCTGCTGCATGTACGAAACTACATCGCAATAATCGTCGGCATTAAATTTGAGCACAGTAAGCATGTATTCCTTTGGAGTCATTTCTTTTCCGTTAACCGATATTTTTGTTGGAGGCTCGCCAATATAGTAGTTGAGTATGCTTTTGAAATTGCTCACAATTGCAGCTTCATCCCACATATTGTTCTTTTTTACAAAATCGGCATAGTTTTTTAATTCCTCAAACATTTTGGCATGGGTATGGAAAGTTTGTCCTGCTTTTAATCCGGTATAAGCATCCAATGGCACAACCCCATACTTGCGCCAGATTTTTGTTACGGCATTGCCTTCGGAACCTTCGCCAAAAAACATATTGCCACGGGTTTTCACCCAGTTTTCGGCACGTTCAATATACTCGTAATATACAGTGTGGATAGGGGAGAGGCTTACTTTTTGCCCGGTGGTGCGGAATATTTCCGATTCGAGGTACGAAGTGGTGGAAAACGACCAGCAAGTATTTGTGTTGCCTTGCGAAACTGGTTCGTTGTGCCAAAAAGTTTTAAAAGCATCCTTCGAAGCCGGGATATTAAATGTGGCGGGGTCAACTTTAAAAGTTTTGCTCTGTTTGGGTGCAACCTTCTGTGATTCAAATTCTTCAATTCCTTTAAGGATTGAATTTTGAAAATACCCAGGCTCGTAGGTTTTAAAGTTGCCTTTATCTTTGCTTTGGGCAAATATTGCACTACTTATCAGCACAATAGCGATTAAAAGGAATGCTTTTTTCATTTTTTTATTGTTTTAGGAAAAGTGTTGATTCGAATTCTTATTTGTTGAGTCACTATGATACAAAGGTTCACAAAGCACTGTTATTCAGTATTATAAACTTAGTGAAACTTAGAGGCTTTGTGCCTTTGTGGCAAAAAAGACTTTTCGGAGTGGACTTAGTGGCGATTCTTTATTTTTATGTTATCGGCGTGGACTCTTTGTTGAGGTTTTCAAAAAGTTAGCCTAACAAGGGGTTTTACGCAAAAACGATATTGTTTTTGGCAGTAATTTTCTCGCAATAATGGCATAAAAGCTTCATGTTTTCTTTATCAACCACTGTAAACCTGCTTGGCACATTTTCAACATTGGTAATACAGTTGGGGTTAAAACATTTTACTATGCTCTTGATTTGGTCGGGCACTTCGACATGTTTCTTGGTAACAACCTCAAAATTTTTGATTTCGATAAAGGTGGCTGTTGGTGCAACCAAGGCAATTTTGTTGATTTCGTTTCCTTCGAAAAACGTGTTGCTCACTTTCACTATCCCTTTTTTGCCATATTTCTGGCTGTCGAGGTTATCACCAAAAAGCACTTGGTTTTTGTTGTTCTCCAGGTTAAGGATGTGAAGCACTTTAAAAACGTTGTTGGCTGGTATATGGTCTATTACAGTGCCGTTTTCGATAGCTGTAACGTTCAGATGGCGTTGTTCTTTGTTCATTTTCTTATCATTATTATCCTTGTTCAACATATATTATTTTACACCTGCAATGGCTGCAAGCAAAGCTTGGCGTACATAAACACCATTTTCGGCCTGCTTGAAATAGAAAGCCTGTGGTGTTTCGTCCACATCTTCGCTTATTTCGTTTACGCGTGGCAATGGGTGCAATATTTTCATGTTTGGCTTGCAGTTGTGCAACATGGCCCTGTCGAGGACATACGAATTTTTGACTTTTTCATAATCCAACGGATCGCTGAAACGTTCTTTTTGTATCCGGGTCATGTAAATAATATCGGCAATAGGTATTACATCACTAAGTTCGGTATATTGGTGGTAAATGAGGTTGCTGTTTTTGATGTGCATCTTGCTGGCACTGGGCAGCTTCAATTCTTCTGGCGACACCAAATGGAAAGTTGCATTGAAATTGCACATGGCCTGAACAAGCGAATGTACGGTGCGCCCGTATTTTAAGTCACCGATAAACGCTATGTTAAGGTTTTCCAAACTTCCCTGAGTTTGCATAATGCTGTACATATCGAGCAAGCATTGGGTTGGATGCTGGTTTGCACCGTCCCCTGCATTTATTACAGGTACCGACGAAACTTCGCTTGCCCAGCGCGCCGCACCCTCACGTGGGTGGCGCATCACAATAATATCGGCATAACCGCTAACCATAATAATGGTATCCTTAAGTGATTCGCCTTTTTTTACGCTTGTGGAGCCGCTGTCGCTAAATCCTATAACCCTTGCGCCCAAACGGTTTGCTGCCGTTTCGAAACTCAGGCGTGTGCGTGTTGATGGTTCAAAAAAAAGTGAAGCGACCACATGGTCGTTCAGTAGTTTCTGGTTGGGGTTTTTTTCGAAATCA
>CAJAXK010000088.1 GCA_903946925.1 uncultured Bacteroidales bacterium
ACTTGCAGCCATCCCCCTAAAAACGAAGGAAAATCAGCCTAAAACAGTCTTTTTTTTAGCTGAATAGGGTCAATTCGGCTCATTGTATTTTGCAAGAGCCTGATATTCAATGCCAATATTTTTTCAAAATAATTTGTAGTCCTCAAGGGGGCATTGACAACCAGCGGATTACATGTTTACTTTGCAGCCATGTATTTCAAAGTATCCATGCGTACCAATCCGGAAACGAAAACCTATACGGGCTACTACCGACTGGTGGAGAGTTACCGCAATCACGAAGATAGGGTCTGCCATAGGACTATTTTGAATGCAGGGTATCTGGACGAACTTACAACCGATCAGCTAAACCTTATCCAGAAAATACTTACCATAAAAACTTCCAATCACGATCAGCCCTTATTCGAGCTTCCCTTCACCGATGATCCCATGATAATCCAGTATGTGGATAAATTTTATACTCGCATGGTTGCCGAAAAGCGCATAGATGTGCTTGCTGACAACAAGGAAAAACAGGCACAAAATAGCGGCAAGGATTTACAAACAATTGATATCAATAGTATTAGGAATAAGGATGTCCGGGAAATTGGCGCGGAATGGCTGTCGTACCAAGCCATGGCCCAATTGCAAATTCCTTCTTTTCTCGAGCGTCGGGGCTGGGATCAGGACGATATAAAATTAGCGCAAAGCCATATTATCAGCAGGGCAGTATATCCGGCATCCGAACTGGAAACAACACGCTGGATAAAGGAAAACTCATCGGTATGCGAGGTAACAGGATATGATTTGGACGCGCTGACCAAAGATCGGCTGTACCGTATTTCAAAGAAATTGTATTCCGAAAAAGAACAATTGGAAGAACACTTATCGGTTCGCACGAACGAATTGTTTGATCTCGAAGACAAGATTGTTTTGTACGACCTGACCAACACCTATTTTGAAGGCAGGAAATTGGGCAGCAGGTTGGCTCAGTTTAGCCGCAGCAAAGAGAAGCGGGACGATGCAAAACTGGTTGTGCTGGCCCTGGTGGTGAATCCCGAAGGGTTTATCAAATACTCTTCCATTTTGGAAGGGAATGTGGCCGACCCCAAAACCTTGGAAGGGATGATCAACAAACTGCGCGTGAAAACCTCTGTATCAGCCAAGAAAGCCCTTGTTGTAATAGATGCAGGAATCGCCACCGAAGAAAACCTGGCGATGATAAAAGCGAAGGGATATGACTACCTGTGTGTGAGCCGCTCAAACCTGAAAAGCTATAAAACGGAAGCAGGGGCAGCAACTGTAACAGTTACCGACAACAGAAAGCAAAAGATAGATCTGTGCCGCGTAAAATCAGGCCGCAATACCGATTACTACCTGAAGGTGGAAAGCCATGCCAAAGAAGCGAAAGAGCGTTCGATGAACCAGCAGTTCCGCTCACGTTTTGAAGCAGGGCTACAGAAAATAGCCGGCAGCCTGACCCGAAAAGGGGGTGTAAAACAAGAAAGCAAAGTACATGAACGTATTGGCCGGTTAAAACAAAAATACCCCTCCATCCACCGCTACTTTGATATCGAGATAGAAACAAACGAGGTGGCAACCCCCAAAGGCAAAAAGAAAAACAGCCAGGTCGTCCTGGAAAAAATGAGGGTAGTAACGGACATAAAATGGGCTATTAAACAGGATGTTGACATCAATGCCCGCAGCGGTGTTTACTTTCTTCGTACTTCCGTAGAATCCGATACAGAAGGTATAGTATGGCAGTTTTACAACACCATCCGCGAGATTGAAGCCACTTTCAGAACACTAAAAACCGATCTTGACCTTCGGCCGATCTACCATAAAAATGATGACAGCACTATGGCCCACCTTCATTTAAGTTTGCTCGCTTATTGGGTGGCAAATACGATCAGGCATCAATTAAAGAAAGAAGGCATTCACAGTGGTTGGCGCGAAATCGTCCGCACCATGAACACCCAAAAGGCAGTTACCACACTGGCCCAAAATATCCATGATGAAGTGATTGTGATCCGCCGGTGTTCG